>SLCC01000021.1 GCA_007126035.1 Gemmatimonadota bacterium | reverse complement strand
CTCCGCCACCACGATGATGCTGAAGCTCACCGCCACGATGATGCCCCAGATCTCCAACGGAATGGGCTCGGTATCGAACACGACCTGCATGAACGGCAGGTGCAGGATGCCCAGGTGGGCCAGCAGGGAGATGCCGACCGCTCCCACCACGTAGGGGTTCCCGAAGAAGCTGACCTTGAAGATGGAGCGGTGGAACGAGCGACAGTTGAAGAGGTGGAAGAACTGGAACATGACCATCTGGGTCATGGCCACGCTGCGAGCCAGCTCCAGGGACACGTCCTGCTGGAGGATCCACCAGAAAGTACCCATGGTCCCGATGGCCATGAACACGCCCAGCCAGACCATGCGGTGCAGGACCGGCCGGTTGATCACACCTTCCTGCGGGTCCCGCGGCGGCTCCGTCAGGAGTCCGGGCTCCCCGGGCTCGAAGGCCAGGGCCACGTCCTGGAGGCCCTTGGTCACCAGGTTGATCCACAGCACCTGCGCCGCCACGTAGGGCAGTGGCCAGGGCGCGAACAGGGCCGACAGGATGGTGAGGACCAGGCCCACGCCGGTGGACAGCAGGAAGTAGGTGACCTTCCTGATGTTGGCGAAGACGACCCGGCCCTCCTCCACCGCGTTGGTAATGCTGGCGAAATTGTCGTCCGCCAGCACCATGTCCGAGGCCTCACGGGCCACGTCCGTGCCGGCCTGGCCCATGGCGATGCCCAGGTGCGCCGCCTGGAGTGCCGGTGCGTCGTTCACGCCGTCGCCCGTGACGGCCACGATGTGGCCCTGCTTCCTGAGCTGCTGGACGATCCGCAGCTTGTGCTCGGGCGATACCCGGGCGTACACGTCGACCTCCCCGATGACCCGGTCCAACTCCTCGCCGGAGAAATCTTCCAGGTTCCGGCCTTCCTCTGCCCGGCCCTCACCGCCCAGGCTCAACTGGTCACCGATGGCACGGGCCGTCTTGGCGTGGTCACCGGTGAGCATCAGGACCCGGATGCCCGCGTCGTGCGCGGCGCGGACCGCATCCACCGCCTCCGGTCGGACCGGGTCCTCCATGGCCTGGAGGCCCGCGAAGACCAGGTCGTCACCCGGGTCGTGGTCCTCCAGGTCTTCCCGGTCATCGTACCGGAAGGCCATGGCCAGGTCGCGGTACCCTTCCTCGGCCAGCTCGCTGGCCGCCGCCAGGATCGCGTCCCGGTCCAGCTCCTGCTCCTCCCCGTCCACCCCTACCTGGGCGCTGCACCGCTCCAGCACAGCCTCCGGCGAGCCCTTCACGAAGATGCACCGGCCGTCGGGCGTCTCGTTCAGCGTGGCCATGAACTGGCGCTCCGACTCGAACGGGATGAGGTCCACCTGCCCGTACTCCTCCCGCGTCTCCTCCAGGCCGTACCCCGCTTTGACCGCCGATACCAGGACAGCCAGTTCCGTGGGGTCGCCGCCACCGCCACCATCCTCGTCGGGCAGAGACTCGGTCTCGTTGGCCAGGAGCCCCGCCAGCAGCGTCATGCGCACCGACTCGGGAAGCTCGCCCGCGCCGTCGCCATTATGGTCACTGTCTCCGCCGCCATCGCCGTCGCCATCGCCGGTCCCGGCGACGGCGCGTATCTCGCCCTCCGGCTCGTAGCCGGCGCCCGTGACCTCGTAGCGGCGGCCCGCGCTCCAGATGGCCTTCACGGTCATCTGGTTCTTGGTGAGCGTGCCCGTCTTGTCGGACCCGATGACCGTGGTGGAGCCCAGCGTCTCCACCGCCGGCAGCGAGCGGATGATGGCGTTCCGCCTGGCCATGCGCCGCACGCCGATGGCCAGCGTGACGGTCAGGACCACTGGCAGTGCTTCGGGTACCGTGCCCACGGCCAGGGCCACGGCGGTGCGGACGATGTCGTGCAGCTCCCAGCCCAGGAGCAGCCCGATGCCGATCACCGCCCCCGAGAGGACCAGGACCGCGACGCCGATTGCCTTGCCCAGGTAGTCCATCTTCTGCTGGATCGGCGTCTTGACCTCCTCCACCTCCTGGGTGGCCTCGGCGATCTGGCCCAGCTCCGTCAGGTCGCCAGTGCGGACCACCACGCCCAGCCCCCGGCCGCGGGTCACGGCCGTGCCGGAGAAGGCCATGCTGAGCTGGTCCCCCGGCACCGCCTTCTCGTCCTCCACCGGGTCCGCCTGCTTGGACACCGGCTCCGACTCACCCGTCAGCGCCGATTCGTCCGCCTCCAGCTCGTCCACCTCCAGCAGCCGTACGTCCGCCGGGACCTGGCCCCCGGACGCCAGCTTCACCACGTCACCGGGGACCACGTCCTCGCTTTCCACCTCCTTGTCCTTGCCATCGCGGATCACCCGGGCCCTGGGCGCGCTCAGCTCCGCCAGCGCCTGGATGGCCTTCCGGGCCCGGAACTCCTGGACGAAGCCGATGGCGCCGTTCAGCACTACTACCGCCAGGATCACGATGGCGTCGATCCATTCCTGGATCAGCACCGACACGCCCGCGGCGATGAGCAGGATGTAGATGAGTGGGTCGGTGAACTGGTGGAGCAGGATCCGCCACCACGGCATCATCTCGCCCGTACGGATCTGGTTGGGGCCGTACTCTTCCAGTCGATCCGCGGCCTCGTCGGCGGAGAGGCCGGACTCGGCGTCGGTCTCGAGCTCCTGGACAACGTCATCTGCCGGACGGGTGTGCCACGGCGTGTCCCGAACAGCCTCCCGATCTACCACGGCCACCCCCGTCAGCCCTCCTCCGCCTCAGCCACCGCCTCGATGACCTTGAGCACGCTGTCAGGCGCCAGGGAAATGGAGTCGATGCCCGACCGGACCAGGAACGCGGCGAACTCCGGGTCGTTGCTCGGCGCCTCGCCGCACAGGCTCACCGGCCGGTCGGACTCGTGGGCCTTTTCGATGAGCATCCGGATCAGACGCTTCACCGACTCCTGGCTCTCGTCGAACAGATCCGCCAGCTGCTCCGCGTCCCGGCTAATGCCCAGCGTCAACTGCGTAAGGTCGTTCGAGCCGATGGAGAAGCCGTCGAACCGCTCGGCGAAGTCATCCGCCTGGATCACGTTCGAGGGCAGCTCCGCCATGACGTAGACCTGGAGGTCGTCCTTCCCCCGCTCCAGCCCGTTCTCCGCCATCACCTCCAGCACCCGGTCCCCCTCCTCCGGTGTCCGGCAGAACGGGACCATGACCACCACGTTCCGGAAGCCCATGTCCTCCCGCACGTAGCGCAGCGCCCGGCACTCCAGGGCGAAGCCGTCGCGGTAGTCGTCGCTGTAGTAGCGGGACGCGCCCCGCCAGCCCAGCATGGGGTTCTCCTCGTCCGGCTCGAACTGGCGGCCGCCGATCAGGTCGGCGTACTCGTTGGTCTTGAAGTCGCTGAGCCGTACGATCACCGGGTCGGGGTACTGGGACGCGGCGATGGTCCCGATGCCCCGGGCCAGGTGCTCCACGAAGTACGACTCCCGGTCCTCGAAGCCCCGGGTCAGCTCCTGGATCTTCTCACGGGCCTCGTCGTCCTCCACCTCGTCGAAACGGGTCAGGGCCAGCGGGTGCACCTGGATCACGTTGTTGATCAGGTACTCCATACGCGCCAGGCCCACGCCGGTGGCCGGCAGCCGGTACCAGCGCATGGCCGCCTGGGGCGCGGCGATGTTCAGCATGATCCGGGTCTTCGTCTCCGGCACCGCCTCCAGGTCCACGTCCTCCTCGTCGTACTCCAGGCTGCCCTCGTAGACGTAGCCCTCGTCGCCCTCCACACACGAGACGGTCACCTCCTGACCGTCCTCGAGAGACCCGGTGGCGTCGCCGGAGCCCACAATGGCCGGGATGCCCAGCTCACGGCTCACGATGGCCGCGTGCGACGTGCGGCCGCCCAGGTCCGTCACGATGGCCGCCGCGCGCTTCATGATGGGCACCCAGTCCGGGTCCGTCATCTTCGTGACCAGCACGGCCCCGTCCTCGAACCGCTCGATCTCCTCCACGCTCTCGATGATCAGAGCCGGACCCTCGCCGATGCCGTGGCCGATGCTCAGGCCCGTCACCAGACGCTCGCCTCGCTCCTTCAGCTCGTACCTGGTCAGCGTGCCACCCGCCTTCTGGGAATGGACCGTCTCCGGCCGGGCCTGCACGATGTAGATCTCCTCGTCCTCCCCGTCCTTGGCCCACTCGATGTCCATGGGCTTGCCGTAATGGTCCTCGATGGCCTTGCCCCACCTGGCCAGCCGCACGATCTCCTCGTTCGACAGGACGAACGACTGCCGCTCCGCCTCGGACGTCTCCACGTTCTCCGTGGGCTCGTCGCCGCCGTCGGCGTACACCACCTTCTTCTCCTTCGCGCCCCGGAGCTTGCCGATGATGGGGTCCAGCGACTCATCGTCCAGGAACGGCTTGAACACGGTGTACTGGTCCGGGTTGACCGTGCCCTGGACCACGTTCTCGCCCAGGCCCCACGCCGCGTTGATCAGGACCGCGTCCGGGAAGCCCGAGTCGGTATCGAGGGTGAACAGGACGCCGGCGCCCGAGAGGTCCGAACGGACCATCTTCTGGATACCCACAGACAGGGCCACCTCCATGTGGTCGAAGCCCTGCTCCTCACGGTAGGCTATGGCCCGATTGGTGAACAGCGACGCGAAGCACCGGCGGCAGGCGTCCAGCACCGCTTCCTCACCCGAGATGTTGAGGAACGACTCCTGCTGGCCCGCGAAGCTCGCCTCCGGCAGGTCCTCAGCCGTGGCACTCGATCGCGCCGCCACGTCCACGTCCTCCCGGTCATATCGGGAACCCAGCTCACGGTACGCCTCCACGATGGCCTCGGCTATGTCGTCCGGAATCTCGCCGTCCTCCATCAGCTCGCGGATCGCCTCGCCCGCATCCTCCAGCGACTTCTCGTCGCCCTTGAAATCGTCGATCACCTCCCTGATCCGGTCATCCAGGTCGTTCACCTCCAGGAACCGTCGGTAGGCCTTGGCGGTGGTGGCGAAGCCATCGGGTACTTCGATGCCCTGCTCCTTCAAGGCCGCGATCATCTCGCCCAGCGACGAGTTCTTGCCGCCCACCTGCGGTGTGTCTTCCGACGTCAGGTCCTCGAACCACCGTATGTATGCTTCTGATTCCGACATATCTCACCTCTTCAGTCGTTTGCACACGGTCACGCCCCCCTCACGGCGCTTGCATTCCATCGGGCTGTGGCTGTGCGCCCGGGCCCCAGTAGGCCGCCCCGGGCTGCTGGTGGGCTCCGGCGGAAAGATCCGGACCGCTGGGAGCAAGCCGTCAGGGTTCCTCCCGTGTCTTGAAAATCGCCTCGCCGACGCCCCACACCGCCAGGAGAGCGAGCAGGACGAGCGCCGAAACCAGCCACGGCCGGGGCGGCCATTCGATGATCTCCGCCACGTGACGGTGCAGGAACCCGATCAGGATGGCGCTCCACCAGCCGAGTTGGGAGACGAACAGTGACAGGCCGAGCCGGAACATGAAGACCTTCGGCACCTCGTCGCCCGTCTGGAACGCCTGCAACCGCCTCTGGAGCATGTGCAGCGGGATGCCGTTGATGCCGATCAGGCCCACGGCCACGAACTTGAGGATCATCAGGTCGTCCACCTCGCCCTTGAGCAGGATGAGGGGGATCCCCGTCACCACCATGCCGGCCCAGCCGACCCAGACGAACTTCCCGGTGACGCCGCTCACGTTGACCAGCTCCCGGAACCGGACCCGGTCCCTGATCCACAGCATGCCGTAGAGGTCGGTCACCAGCACCGAGCCGAAGCCCAGGATCAAGCTGGCCAGGTGGAAGAACAGGAGTATGAAGAAGGGCGTGGTATCCATGGGGTATGGTCCGTTCAGGAATCGTCGGTCACAACAGGAGCAGGGTCATCAGCCCCGTGACCACGGCTGCCAGCAGCGCCCAGGGCAGGGTCTTGCGCAGGACCGCCCACTCCTGCCCGACTATCCCGGCGGTCCCGGTGCCCAGCACCACGTTGGCCGGCGAGATGGAGTTGCCGATGGCGCCGCCCGCGTGCTGAGCGGCGATGATGGCCGATTCCGCCAGCCCCTCCGCCTCCGCCACCGTCTGCTGGAGCGGCGCGAAGAGGATATTGGACGCGGTGTTGCTCGACGTCATGAACGAGCCCAGCAGGCCGATGCCGTTGGCCGCGCCCGCGAACATCAACGGCGGCGCCACGTCGGCTATGCCCTGGGCCAGCACCGTGGTCTGGCCCGAGTGATCCATGACCGTGCTCATGGCCAGGAACACGACGACGGCGATGGAGGCGGGCACGGCGTCGCCCACCACGCCGGGCAGGATCTCCTCCGTCTCCTCCACGCGCTCGGCCCACCTGCCGTAGTAGCCGCGGGACCGGTAGATGAGCCATGCGATGATGGCGGCCAGGAGCAGGAACGTGCCCGGATGCGTCAGGGGCGCGAAGGGCGAATACGGGTCCTCCGCCTCCTCGGTGACGCCCAGGCCCGTCTCCACGGCAGGGAAGGGGAATCCCACCTCGAACCGCTCCAGCGCCGCCTCGATGGGCGTGATGACCAGGACCCCTACCGTGAGCACCGTCAGCACCGCGTAGGGCATGAGCGCCATGGCCAGCCCCATGACGGGCTCCGGCTCCTCCTCCTCCAGCTTCTCCAGGTCGTGCTCCGCCTCCTCCGCCGGCTCCGCCATGGCCGGACGGTCCCGGATGCGCGTGTACTCCGAATACTTCGGCCAGTACGACAGCGGGATCAGGGCCAGGAGCGCCGCGGTGCCAGCGAGAAAGCCCGCCAGCACCGGGTTCCAGAGGGCCAGGAGCAGCTGGCCACCGCCGTGGATGGCGCTGATGATGGCCACCAGGGGCAGGGCATGGACCACCGCCTTGCGCCGGCCGTAAAGCCAGGCGATGGCGACCCCCGCCATCAGGTTCGGGATCCAGAGCAGGATCGCCGTGTGGAAGGCCGTCAGCGTCTCGTCCTGGAGGTCGATGACCGTGAGCGTGCCCAACCACGCCACCGCCAGCGTCCCGAACAGGTTGGCCCAGGCGTGGCCGATGAGGGGCAGGACCACCGCGTAGACCGGTCTCACGCCGATGGCTATGAGCAGCGGCGCCACTATGGCGATGGGCGCGCCGAACCCGGTGATGCCCTGTAGGAACGACGCGAAGACCCACGAGAAGCCCAGGACCAGGAAGAGCTCGTCGTTGCTGAATCGCTCGATCCCCTCCCGCAGCGCTACGAAGGCGCCGGAACGGTCCGCCACCCGGTACAGCAGGAGCGCCGGCCAGATCACGTACAGGATGAAGATGGCGTCCCAGACGCCCTTGGCACTGGCCACCGCCAGCGTGTCCCAGGGCGTCTGGAACGCCAGCAGCGCGATGGCCGCCGCCACGAGCAGCCCGATGGGCCCCGCCTCCGGCGCCTTCCAGCGCATCCCCACCAGCAGTACCAGCAGGACCACCAGCGGCACGACCGCCAGCAGCCAGTGGGCCAGTCCGATGGGAAGCTGTGCTTCCTCAGGCATGGCGTCGCTCCCGTCTCAGTAGCCCAGCGCCGCGCCGTCGCCCCGCGGGTCCGCCCCGCCCTCGAGGAACCCGTGCTCGCGGTCGATCCTGATGGCCTGGGCATGACCCATGTTGTCGTCCCAGCCCGCCAGCATCTTCACCGGCTGACCACGGAGCTCCAGCTCCCGGATCACCTCATCGGCGATCCGGCCCTCCAGGGACAGGTCCTGCGACTGCGTGCCCCAGGTCCGGCCCATGAGCCAGCGCGGCGCCTCGATGGCCTGCTGCACGTCGTAGCCGAAGTCCACCAGCCGGGTCACCATGGCCGCATGCGTCTGGGGCTGGCCCTCGCCGCCCATGGTACCGTAGACCAGGTACGGCTCGCCGTCACGGAACAGCATGGCCGGGATCAGCGTGTGGAACGTCTTCTTCCCCGGCTCCAGACGGTTCGCGTGGTCATCGTCCAGCTTGAAGAACGAGCCACGGTTCTGGAGCAGGACGCCCGTGTCCCCGGCCACGAACGCGCTGCCGAAGTCGTGGTAGATGGACTGGATCACGCTCACCGCCAGCCCGTCCCCGTCCACGACGCAGAAATAGCACGTGTCGCCGCCGCCATCGCCGCCGCCCTTCCTGGCGTCGGAGTCGAAGGCGACGCCGGGCTCCACCGCCTCCATCTCCATGGCCCGGTCACGGTCGATCAGCTCACGTCGCTCGCCGGCGTAATCCTTGGACAGCAGTCGATCCAGGGGGATGTCCACGAACTTCGGGTCCGTGAGCCAGGTGTTGCGGTCGGCGAATGCCAGCTTCACCGCCTCCGCCATGTGGTGGTAGTAGTCGGCAGTGCCGTCGCCGAACGCCACCACGTCGTAGCCTTCCATGATGTTCAGGATCTGGAGCGCCGCGAAGCCCTGCGTGTTGGGCGGGAACTCGTAGGCCGTATAGCCCCGGTAGTCCGTGGACAGGGGCTCCACCCACTCGGCGTGGAAGTCGGCGAAGTCCTCAGCCCGGAGCGGCGAGTCCGCCTGCTCCAGGGCGTCGCAGATCCGCTGGGCCATGTGCCCGTCGTAGAAGCCCCGCCGAGGACCGTCACGGGCCAGGATCTCCAGGGTGCCCGCCAGGTCCGACTGGACCAGCCGCTCGCCCTCCCGGCGGGCCCGGCCCTCGGGCAGATAGATCCGGGCCGAGCTCTCGTGCTCCTCGAAGACGGGCACGTCGTCGGAGATCCAGTCGGCCACGGACCGGCTCACGGCCAGTCCGTCACGGGCATACCGGATGGCGTCCTGGAGGAGGACGTCCCAGTCCAGCCGGCCGTACTGGTCGTGGGCCACGCCCCAGCCGTCCACGGCGCCGGGCACCGTCAGCGCCGCCAGCGGGCCGCGCTGCGGGATCTGGTCCTCGTGGCCCCGCTCCCGGTAGTAGTCACGGGTAGCCAGCCGGGCCGCTGGGCCACTGGCGTTCAGCGCCTTGACCCCGCCCTCCGACGGGTCGTGGATCAGCCAGAACCCGTCACCGCCCAGACCCGCCATGTGCGGGTACGCCACGCACAGCACCGCGTTCGCCGCGATGGCCGCGTCCACGGCGCTGCCACCCTGCCTCAGAATGTGCAGGCCCGTGGCGCTGGCCAGGTAGTGCGATGTGGCTATCATGCCGCCCGTGGCCATGGTCGGCGG
>SLCC01000149.1 GCA_007126035.1 Gemmatimonadota bacterium | reverse complement strand
CCGAGCCGTTGCGCGCGCAGCGCCCCCCCCTGCTCGGCCGCCAGGCCGAGCCGTTGCGAGCGCAGCGAGCCCCCCTGCTCGGCCGCCAGGCCGAGCCGTTGCGAGCGCAGCGAGCCCCCCTGCTCACGCAGTGAGCCCACCTGCGAGCCGCAAGGCGAGCCCACCTGCGAGCCGCAAGGCGAGCCCACCTGCGCGGCCGAAAGGCCGCGCCCTCCTGCGCGGCTGGCCGCAGGCCAGACGCGCCCGCTCACAACAACCCCTCCTTGGCCAGGGCGCCTATGAACTCCGAGGCGAACCCCTCGAGCTCGCCCCCGAAGTAGTTGAGGCGGCTGACGAAATAGTTGTAGCCGATGACAGCCGGGATGGCGACGGCGAGACCCACGACGGTGGTAATGAGCGCCTCGGCCACGCCGGGTGCCACGGCCCCGATGTTGGCGACGCCGGTGGCGGTGATCCCCAGGAACGCGTTCATGACACCGATGACGGTGCCCATCAGGCCCAGGAGCGGGGAGACGGTGCCGATCACTGCCAGCCAGACCAGGCCCGGTCGCAGGTCGTCCCGCTCGTCGGACTGCGCCTTCTCCAGCACCAGCCGCATGGCCTGGAGCTGGGTCTCGGTCAGGCCCTGGCTCTCGACCTCCTCGTCGGTCAGGGCGCCGGGGCGCAGGTCGTTGAAGAAGGCCAGGCCCTGCTTGAAGACGCTGGTGTAGGGGGAGTCGGGCAGACGTGAGAGGGTGCGATACGCGTCGCGGAGCCGCTGGGTCTTCTCGATGGCGTGGAGGAAGCGCAGGCCCTGGCGGTTCAGCTTCCTGAACTGGCTCCATTTCCAGGCCATGATGGCCCAGCTGCCCAGTGAGAAGATGGCCAGCACTATCAGGATGATCTGGGTGGCGGGCGTCCCGCCGACGATCATGTCCACCGGCCCCTGGGGCGCCGGTCCGAACTGAGCGAGCAACGTCACTGCTCTCCTATCTCCCGTTCTATATGGTTCAGGGTCTCGATCAGGCCCTCGCCCAGGGCCGTCCGCGGCTCCCAGCCGGCGGCCCGGAGCTTGGATACGTCCAGCGACGAGTGCATGAGCTCCCCGGGCCGGGCCGGCGCACGCTCCAGCTCCACCTCTCGACCCGCCGCGTCCATTATCGCCCGCGCCAACTGGTTCACCGACGTCTCCACACCCGTCGCTACGTTGTACGCCCGCTGGTCCAGCACCGTTCCCGCCGGGCCCAGCGGCAGGCGGGCCGCCAGGAGGTTGGCGGCGACGACGTCGCCCACGTACACGTAGTCGCGCGTCTGCTCGCCGTCGCCGAAGACCGTCATGGGCCGCCCCGCCAGCACCCGCTGTCCGAATATGGCCACCACCCCCGCCTCGCCGTGCGGGTCCTGGCGCGGGCCGTAGACGTTCGAGTAGCGGAACGCCACGTACTCCAGGCCCTGGACACGGGCGTAGTAGTAGAGGTAGTGCTCGCCCGCCAGCTTCGTCACGCCGTACGGGCTCTCCGGCACCTTGGGCGCCGTCTCTGGCGTCGGTCGCGTGACCGGCTCGCCGTAGACCACCCCGCCGCTGGATATGTAGACGACCCGGCTCCGGTGCCGATTGGCGTTCTCCAGCACGTTCAGCAGGCCGTCCACGTTCGTGCGGGCGTCGCGCCGAGGTTCCGACACCGAGATCCGCACGTCGATCTGCGCCGCGTGATGGCTCACCAGGTCGAAGCGGACCGAGTCGAAGAGCGTATCCAGGGAGCGGTCGCCGATGTCCATCACGTGCAGCTCAGCCTCGTCCGGCACGTTCGACTCCCGGCCGCTGGACAGATCGTCAACGACCCACACCCGATCGCCCTCCGCCAGGTGCGCCTCCGCCACGTGGCCCCCGATGAAGCCAGCCCCACCCGTCACCAACACGTTGCGACTCATCTACGGTCCGATCTCCCCCAACGGTTCAAGACAATTGACATGGCCCTCATCCCCACCCCCTGCCCGGGCCGGGCCTCCGATCCGGGCCTTCCATCCGTTGTTCCTCAAAGCGACGGCGGCCCACCGCTGAGGTCAGCGAGGGCCGCCTTGGTGCGGGAGTCAGGTGGGTGGCGTCACGGCATCCGCGCCACGCGACGGACCGGCAGCCCGGCCCCGAGCCTCGGCTGCATCACCTCGTCCGCCACCACGGTGGCGCCCAGGTCCGTCACCCTGATCACCCGCAGCACCGCCGCCGATTCCTCCGGCAGCAGCTCGCCGGCACTCCGCCGGGCGTCGTCCGCCGACCTGGCCCGACGGGGCGGCAGGTACGCCTCGAAGACGTCGCCCGCCTGCACTCCCTGGGCCCGGCCCAGGTCGATGAACGCGCGGGCCATCTTGCCGGGCAGCGTGTTGTCGTCGACGAAGGCCAGGATCCGGCCCTCCAGGTCGGACCCGGCGGCCACCGCCACCGGCTCGTGCTCGACGAAGTCCGGATAGAACTCCAGGGGCAGGAGCACGTCGTCGCGCATCACGCGCCCGAACTGTTCCTCCAGGTGGACGCGCATGACCTCCGGCTCCACCTCCACCACCCTGACCACGGCCCGCGGCACGATCATCCTCGCCTCATGGTCCGCCTCCGCCACCTGGCGACCCATCTCGGCGACCAGGTACCGGTCGCCCACGGCCACCGGCGGCCGGCCCGTGTGGGCCACGTAGAGGTCGTCGCGGGGTTGGGCCGTCCGCGGCAGGCGCTCCTCCGGGTCCAGCTCCCGGGTCGAGCGCAGCACCCGCCCCACCACCTGGAGCGACTCGGGCCGCGCCAGGAACTCCGCCCGGTAGAACTCGCCGACGCTCACCGGCGCCCGGCCCGCCGTCGGCTCCACCAGGACCGTGGGCCGGTCTCCCGACCGGACCTGCGGCTCACGGTAGAAGAGGGTGCGCTGCGGCTGCGCCGCCTCCATGCTCGCCTGCTGGGCCGCCGTGCCGTCCTGACTCGACGTGGCGCCCATGGGCCGCGTCCACGGCTCCACCCGGGCCCGGAGGCCCGGCACCACCAGGACCTGGTCCGGGTAGATCCAGTGCGGGTCTGCCACCACGGTCGTGTTGGCCCGGTGGATGACCGGCCACTGGAATGGATTGCCAAGGTACCGGCCGGCAAGGTCCCAGAGGGTGTCGCCCCGACGGACCACGTGCTCCTGTTCCTTCTCCCCCGCCTGGGTGGCCGGCTGCGGGTCCTGCGCGGTCAGCGGCGCCGCCAGCAAGACCGCCAGCAGCAGCCACGTCGCGCTCCCGTTCCACTTTCTCATCGCGCCTTTCCTCCGAAGAGCGGATCCTTGTGCGGACCGCCCGGACGCGCTCCGGCCGCCGCCTCCACGGCGGGGTGACCGGGTACGTACCGGGACGGCCCCGATGCGGTGGGGAGAACAGTGGCTAAGCTAGGCCGCCACGGTGGCCATGTCAATTTGTTTGCAGCAGCCGGCGCAGCACCAGGGCGTCCTCCCGCGGCCGGCTGTAGTAGTCCTTGCGACGGCCGACCTCGTCGAAGCCGTACCGCTCGTACAGGCGCCGGGCCTCCACGTTCGACGGGCGGACCTCGAGGAAGAGCTCCCGCACACCCCGCTCCGCCATGGCGTCCAGCACCGTGTCCAGCAGGAGCCGACCGATCCCCCGCCGGCGCCACGCCTCCGCCACGGCGATGTCGCCCAGCTCGGCCTGGTCCAGGACGATCCACACCACCGCGTAGCCCACGACCCGGTCGCCCGCCTCCGCCACCCAGAGCAGGGAGTCGGCACGCCGCAGCAGCCCATGGAACGTCTGGAGCGGCCAGGGTGTGGAGAACGACGACCGCTCGATCTCCATCACCTCCGCCAGGTCCGCCGGCTCCATCCGGCGGACATATACCTCTCCGGCCTGACCCCCGGCTACTGGCTGATGACTGGCCATCACGACCCCTTCACGACTTCCTGGCGCTCGATCCCCGCACGTACGTCGGCTCCCACCCCGGCACGTCCGCCACCACGGCGCCTGACCGGTGGTGCTCGGCCAACCACAGCAGGACCGATGCCCGCGGATGCGTCGGCACCAGGGCGACACGGCCCGGGGCGACGCCGGCGGAAAGCAGGACGTCACGGTAGCGCAGGGCGCCATCGCCCACGAACAGCGGCGACGCCGGAGCCGTGGCCTCCACCACCGACTCCACCAGCCCCGCCAGCGGCGACAACACCGTGTCGACCCCGTCCCGGCCCACCGCCCAGCAGCCGGCGTAGACCTCGCCCCGCCGCGCGTCGAAGAGGGCGCAGACCGGCCCGTCCCACGGAACGCCGGCCGCCAGCGCCAGCAGGCTCGAGTAGGCGAGCAACGGGCGCTCCAGCACGGCGACCAGACCCTTCGTCGTCGCCGCCGCCACACGGACGCCCGTGAACGAGCCCGGCCCGCCGCCCACCACCACCTCGTCGATGCGCGACCGCTCCAGCCCGGCAATGGACAGCGCCGTCTCCAGCGCCGGCAGCACCGACTCGGAATGCCGGGACTGGTCGCCGAGAGCGATCTCCGCCAGGACCCTGTCGCCACGGGCCACGGCCACCGTGCCCATGCCCGTAGCCGTCTCCACCGCCACCCGGATCATTGATCACCCCGCCGGGTCATGGGGCCGTCACCCGCCCGGGGAAACGACGGCAGGTCCGGCGCCCCGCCCCGCCGGGCCAGCCGCAAACGACGCCGGCCCGTCGACTCCGAGCTTGCCGACTCCGAGCTTGCCGACTCCGAGCTTGCCGACTCCGAGCCTTCGTCGTCGACGAAATCCAGGTACACGTCCCAGCGGTCACGCGGCAACAAAGACTCCGCCCGCTCCGGCCACTCGATCAGCACCACCTGCTCCCCCTCCCCCAGCTCCGACCAGCCCAGCTCCCAGACATCGTCCGGGTCGTCCAGACGATACAGGTCCAGGTGGTGGACCCGCACCCCACCGTCACCCCCGTAGCTGAACAGCAGGTTGTAGGTGGGCGACGGCATGGGACCCTCCACCCCCGCGCCCCGAGCCACCGCCCGGGCCAGCACCGACTTGCCGGCCCCCAGCGGGCCACGGAGCGCCAGGACCAGCGGCAGCGAGCCACCGGCCACGACCGACCCGCCCACCGCCCGGCCCCAGGCCTCCAGCTCCGGCTCCGACAGGGAGACGGACCGCGTACCGCCAGGATCCAACCCTTCAGTCATCACACCCCCGACTCGAGCACCGCGTCATACTCGATGAGTCGCGCCCTCACGGCAACCTCCATCCCACCGAGCCCCCTGGCAGCGGACGCGCACCGCCCGCCATACCACCACTCCCAGGTTCCATCGGTCTCTGTCAGCAGGAAATGTGGGCCGCTGCGCCCGGCACCCCCCACGCCACCCGTCCGTCTCTGGCAGCGGGAAATGTGGGCCGTGGGCACGCCCGAGGCTCCCGCTCCGAGCAGGCGCGGCTCCAACAACACCTTCCGCTGACAGACGCCGACGGGGGGTTGCCCACACTTCCCGCTGCCAGACGCCGACGGGGGGCTGCCCACACTTCCCGCTGCCAGACGCCGACGCGAGTCGCCAACACGTCCTGCTGACAGAGACCGACGGGACTGGTGGGCGAGCATACCGGGTCGCTCCGCGTGCGGCGGGCAGATGTCGGCCGATCTGGCCATTAAGAAGTCGCATCCAGCCATTCCTCAGGTGGCGCGGCGAGGCCATCGTTGCAGCGGGATCAAGAGCCACGACTCCAGGTGGAAGACGGAGCTGTCATGACCAGCCGCGACGAGACCAGGACCGACCGCACCGACACCCACGCCACGCCCTGCCTCCGGGAGGACCCGGTCGAGCGCGGGGCTGGCGCTTTCCCCGACGGTGAGCCACGTCCCACCTGTCCCCGCTGCGGGCACAGTCGCACGATCGGGTGGGGCCGTCCCCGCGGTGGGCGCCGCTATCGCTGCTCCGGCTGCGGCCGCACCTTCAGTAAGACCACCGGCGCCGCCGAGGCGTACCTGAAGAAGCCGGGGCAGTGGGCTCGATTCTGCGCGATGCTCTTCTCTCCCGCCACGCTCCGGGACACCGCCGCCGAGCTGGGCATCCACCGCGTCACGGCTGCCCGGTGGAGGCATCGTCTGCTGGCGGCGCTGAGTGAGGGCGACTGCCGCGTCGTCGGGTTCGAGGCTCCGCCGTGGGTCCCCCTGGAGGGTCGCGTCGCTCTCGACCAGACGTGGTTCCTCCTGTCCGAGAAGGGGAAGCGGCGCCCCGAAGGACCTCGCCCCCGCGCTTCCCTGACCAACTGGCTGACGCTGCCGCGGGCGTGGGTGATTGTCGCCGTGGACGAAGCCGGCAGCATCCGATCCGGGGTGGCGGGGCTGAAACCTCCCGGCGTCGACGAACTGGCGGCGTTCCTGAAGCCGCACACCCGGCCCGATCCGATCCTCGTCTCCCGGCAGGGCCCCGGCAACAACGTCCAGCGGCTGGCAGACCGCCTGGGTGTCGCATGGCTCCAGCACCCGCAGCAGATCGACTGGGACCAGCCGCGGTCCGATGGTGACCGACCGCGGCGAGCCGCCCGCTGGGAACCCACCTCCTATGTGCTTGATCTGAAGAGGTGGCTGCGCCGGTTCAGAGGCGTGGCGACGCGCTACCTGGGCCATTACCTGCTCTGGCACCGGCTGGTCCTCGCAGGGCCGCCAGACGGGGCTCGAGCGATATCTACCGGAGGCGGGAGCGCCGGCGGGAAGAGCGCCGGCGGGAAGAGCGGCACCGGGGATAGTGCCGTGTGCCGGTGTCAGACTATCGGCGTTGCGGCCGCTGTGACGGTGTCGCCGGCGTCGCCCCGGCCGCCGCCTCAGCTCTGCTGGCTGGTCAACCTGGCCCGTACATCGAACAGCTCGTCGCGCAGCCGCGCGGCCCGCTCGAAGTTCATGGCCAGCGCCGCCTCCTTCATCTGGTCCTCGAGGATCAGGGCCCACTGCTCCAGGTCGACCTCGTCGGCGTACGAGGCCGGCGACTCGGCGACCCGCCCGCCGCCTCGGCCGCCGCCGACCTCACCGGCCGGAGCGCCCGGGGCCGGAGCGCCTGAAGCCGGAGCGCCACCGGGGCCCATGCGGACGCCCTTGCCGGGTTCGAGGCGGGCATCGGCGACCCTGGTGGTGAGCAGCAGCTCCTCCACGCTCTTGACGATGGTGGTGGGGGTGATGCCGTGCTCCTCGTTGTATTGCTGCTGGGTCTGTCGCCGTCGCTCGGTCTCTCCGATGGCCTCCTCCATGGAGCGGGTGATGCGGTCGGCATACATGATGGCCTTGCCCCTGACGTTACGGGCGGCGCGGCCCACGGTCTGGATGAGGGAGCGGGCATCGCGGAGGAAGCCTTCCTTGTCGGCGTCCAGGATGGCGACGAGGCTGACCTCGGGCAGGTCAAGGCCTTCCCGGAGCAGGTTGATCCCGACCAGCACGTCGAAGCGGGCCAGGCGCAGGTCACGGAGGATCTCGACCCGCTCGATGGCGTCGATGTCAGCATGCATGTAGCGCACGCGCACGCCCACCTGCTGGAGGTAGTCGGTCAGGTCCTCGGCCATGCGCTTGGTCAGCGTGGTGACGAGGACCCGCTCGCCCTGGTCCGCCCGCTCGCGGATCTCCGCCAGCAGGTCGTCGATCTGGCCCTTGACGGGCCGCACCTCGATCTCCGGGTCCACCAGGCCGGTGGGCCGGATGAGCTGCTCGACTACGACGCCGCCGCTCCTGGTCAGCTCGTAGTCGCCGGGCGTGGCGCTGACGTAGACCACCTTCTCCAGCAGACCCTCCCACTCGTCGAAGCGCAGCGGCCGGTTGTCCAGGGCGCTGGGCAGGCGGAAGCCGTGCTCCACGAGCGTCAGCTTGCGGGAACGGTCGCCGTTGTACATGCCCCGGATCTGGGGCAGGCTCTGGTGGCTCTCGTCGACGAAGAGGAGGAAGTCGTCGGGGAAGTAGTCGTAGAGACAGGCGGGCCGCTCGCCCTCCTGCCGGCCGGTGAGGTGGCGGGAGTAGTTCTCGATGCCCGGGCAGGTCCCGATCTGGAGCATCATCTCCATGTCGAAATGGGTCCGCTGCTCCAGGCGCTGGGCCTCCAGGAGCTTGCCCTGGCCGCGCAGCTCGAGCAGCCGGGCCTCGAGCTCGATGGCGATGAGGTCGACCGCCCGCTCCACGCGGCTCCGGTCCGTGACGAAGTGCGTGGCCGGGTAGATCGCCGCCCGCTCCATCCTGGTGATGGTCTCGCCCGTGAGCGGGTCGAACCGGGTGATCCGCTCGATCTCGTCGCCCCACAACTCGATCCGGACCGCCTGCTCCTCGTAGGCCGGGAAGACCTCGACCACGTCGCCACGGACGCGGAAGACGCCGCGGGTGAAGTCGAAGTCGTTGCGGGCGTACTGGATCCGGACCAGACCCTCCAGGATCTGGCGCCGGTCGATGCGCTGGCCCACCTCCAGCATGAGCATGAGCTCGCGGTACTGACGCGGGTCGCCCAGGCCGTAGATGCTGGAGACGCTGGCCACGATGACCACGTCGTCCCGCTCCATGAGCGCGCTGGTGGCTCGGAGTCGGAGCCGCTCGATGTCCTCGTTGATGGACGCGTCCTTCTCGATGTACGTGTCGCTCGTGGGGACGTACGCCTCGGGCTGGTAGTAGTCGTAGTAGCTGATGAAGAACTCCACCGCGTTCCGCGGCAGGAAGCTCTTCAGCTCACCATAGAGCTGCGCCGCCAGCGTCTTGTTGTGGCTCATGACCAGCGCCGGACGACCGTACTCGGCGATCACGCTGGCCATGGTCACCGTCTTGCCCGAGCCGGTGACGCCCAGGAGCGTCTGGAACCGGTCGCCACGACCGAGCCCGGCCGCGAGCTCGGCCACGGCCTGCGGCTGATCGCCCTTCAGCGGGAACGGCAGCTGGAGGTTGAAGGTCATGCGCGGGGATACCCCGCGCGGCGCGGGCTGTGCCCGCCGCAGGAGGGCCCGGCCTGGCGGCCGGGCAGTAGGCTCGCCTGGCGGCGAGCAGGGGGCGCCCATCCTGCTATGGACGGGGGTTTAGGTTGCCTGAGGGAGTGAGGGGGCGGCCGGGTCGTGGATGAGCGGAGCGGAAGGTCGACTGGAGACGTTGCCCCAGCACGCCGGCGGGGGGCTCCAGTCGGCGCCGGCCCAGCCCCCCTCCCTCCCGGAGTGGCCGACCCTCAGCTAGT
>SLCC01000072.1 GCA_007126035.1 Gemmatimonadota bacterium | reverse complement strand
CTGCTATTCCTCGGCTTCGCGCCTTGCCAGCGCGGCGCTTCGACGCCCTCGGTGCTCGTCAGAACCATCGTGCGGGACTACTAGCCCAGAAGGGTTGATCGGAAAGGGGCGCGTGCCGCTCAGTACTGGCACCGCACCTCGATCAGCACCCGGCGCCAGCTGGGCACGTCGGCGCCGGAGACCCTGACCGCCCGGGCGGTGGCGGACCCGCCGCTGAGCATCCACGGGGCGAGCCAGGCTCCTATCTCCCGGGGTAGATGACCGATGATGGCGCCATCCATGCGGTGGACCCAGACCCCCGGATCCCGGGTGACCGGCGGGTCGGGCCGCAGGACGAGCCGGTCACCGGCGCTGATGGAGTCCACGTGCTCAGGACGGTCCCCGAAGACGGTGCCGTGGACCGTGGCGAAGAAGTGATCCGGGTGGTCCGCCGGTAGTGGCGGGGTTCTGCGCCTTATCACCAACTTGAATATAATGCCGGCTTCTCCGACGGCCCATTGGGGGACGCCTGCCGGTGGCGGACCCTGGTGGCGGCCCGGGTTTATTACGCTCGCTGAGGAAGAATGATGATTTATCTGGACCACGCTGCCACGACACCGGTTCGCCCGCAGGTGAGGGCGGCCATGGAGCCGTTCCTGGGTGAGCGTTACGGGAACGCGTCGAGCGCCCACGCCCTGGGCCGGTCTGCCCGTGCGGCCCTGGAGGAGGCCCGGGAGCGGGTTGCCCGGGCGCTGGGCGCCGATCGCCCGGAGATCGTGTTCACGGGCGGTGGGACGGAGGCTGACAACCTGGCGGTGCTGGGCCGCTGGCGGGCGGCCAGATCCGGCGTGGCGGTCACCGCGATAGAGCACAGCGCGGTCCTGGAAGCGGCGGCCCAGGCGGCCCGGGAAGGCGGGGCCGTCACAGTGCTGGCCGTGGACGAGAACGGCCTGCTGGACGAGGGCGCGCTGCGCGAGGCGCTGGAGGCGCCGCAGTCGGTGGTCTCCGTCATGTGGGGCAACAACGAGGTGGGCACGGTCCAGGACGTCTCCCGTATCGCGGATCTGTGCCGTGAGCAGGGGGCGGTCTTCCATACCGACGCGGTCCAGGCAGTGGGGCATGTACCGGTATCCGTCGCCGACGCTGGTTGTGACCTGCTGGCCATCAGCGCGCACAAGGTCGGCGGGCCGCAGGGCGTTGGAGCCCTCTTCGTACGCCAGGGGACGGAGCTCGAGCCGCTGATCCGGGGCGGTGGCCAGGAGAGCGGGCTGCGAGCGGGAACGGCCAACGTGGCGGGCGCCGTGGGCATGGCGGTGGCCCTGGAGCAGGCGACGGGCGAGCTATCGACGGCGCCGGCGCGTCTGGCTGGTCTCCGGGATCGGCTCGAGGCCATACTCACCGAGTGCGTCCCGGAGATCCAGGTTCACGGACCCCGGGACTCCAGGCTGCCCCACATCCTGAGCGTGGGACTGGACGGTGTGGAGCCCGACCTCCTCCTCCCTGCCCTGGACCTGGAGGGACTGGCCATCTCCTCGGGCTCGGCATGCCATACCGGCGCCTCGACGCCCAGCCCCGTGCTACTGGCCATGGGTATCCAGCGCGACACCGTCATCCGGTTCTCCCTGGGGTGGAACACCCGCGACGACGATGTGGAGACTGCAGCCAGCACCTTCGGCCGTGTGGTCGAGCGGGTCAGGGCGGCAGGAGGGGTCCCATGACCGCCCACGGCCGGTCCGGTGGTACGGTGCTGGTGGCCATGTCCGGCGGCGTGGACAGCTCCGTGGCGGCGGCGCTCCTGGTGGAACAGGGGCACCGGGTGCTGGGCGTTACCATGAAGACGTTCTGCTACGCCGAGACTCCGGCCCATGGCAAGACCTGCTGCGGGCTGGACGGGATCATGGATGCCCGTCGAGTAGCGGACCGGCTGGGCATACCCCACTACGTGTTCGACATGGAGGAGTCGTTCGGCCATGCTGTGATAGACGACTTCGTCCAGGAATACGTGGTGGGTCGCACGCCCAACCCGTGCGTCCGCTGCAACTCGAACACCAAGATCCCCGACCTGCTGGCCAGGGGCCGGGCCCTGGGTGCCGACCATATAGCCACTGGCCACTACGCACGGATCCGACGGGAGAATGGCTCGCCGCCGGCCCTGCTCCGCGGCGTGGACGCGGGCAAGGACCAGTCGTATTTCCTCTGGGGCGTACCCGCACCCGTGCTGGACACGATCCTGTTCCCGGTGGGCGAGCTGTCCAAAGCAGAGGTCCGGGCCAGGGCTCGCCAGCTCGGGCTACCCACGGCCGAGAAGCCGGAGTCCCAGGAGATCTGTTTCGTGCCCACGGGCGACTACGGCGAGTTCCTGGCGGCTCGGCTCGGCGAGGATCATCCCGCGCTCGTGCCGGGCCGCATGGTCGACTGCAGCGGCCTGGTCGTTGGCGAGCACGAGGGCTACGCCCGCTACACCGTCGGTCAGCGGAAGGGCCTGGGCGGGGGACGTGGGCGACCCCTCTACGTACTGGGCGTCAGGCCCCGGTCGAACGAAGTGGTGGTGGGCGATGACCAGGAGCTGATGCGCCAGGCGGTGGAGCTGAGTGACCTCAACTGGATCGCACCGCCACCCGCGGTCGGCGACGAGGTCACGGTCAGGCTACGGCACCGGGGGCGCCTGGTGGGCTGCACCGTTGAGGCGCTGACCCCCGACCGGCTCGACCTCCGACTCCATGAGCCCCAGCGCGCGGTGACGCCCGGTCAGTCCGGAGCAGTCTACTCCGGGGAGCGGCTCCTCGGCGGGGGGCTCATCCGCTGACGCTGACTACCTGACTTCCTCAGCCCCGCTCAGCAGATCCGCCAGTTCGGTGTCCGACAGCCGGGAAAGCTCCTGCTCTACCTCCGACTTCTTGGCCTCCCGGTGCAGGACCCGGGCACGACGTGAAGGTTCAGTCAGACACTGGAACACCATCTTCGCCCGGTCCGCCGATCCGAACTCCCCTGAGTTGGCGTATACCTCCCAGAGCTGCAGGTCCTGGTCCTGGATCGTACGACTCATCGCCCACCTCAATATCTCAGTTTGGCAGCCTCGGCAAACTCCCGCATCAGCCGCTCCTCGTCACTATCCAGCTTCTCCGGTACCGTGATCTTCACATGCACGTACTGGTCGCCACGCCGGCCGCCCTTCTCGATCCCCTGACCCGGGATCCGGAGCTTCGTGCCCGATTGGGTACCCGGCGGGATCCGGATCGCCACGCGCTTGCCGTCCACCGTTCGGACCCGGATCTGGGAGCCGAGCGCCGCCTGGGCGATATTCACTGGAACGGTGCAGTGGACGTCCAGGCCCTCCCGGCGGAAGAACCGGTCAGGCTGCACCTGAACCGTGATCAGGAGATCGCCAGGCGGACCACCCCCCTCACCTCGCTGCCCCTGACCACTCAGCCGGATCTTGGACCCTGTATCCACTCCGGCCGGCACCTTCAGCCGGATCCGCCGCTCCTGCCTCACCTGGCCGGTGCCGGCACAGGCGTGACACGGCTCCGCCGGTATCTGCCCGCGACCATAACACGCCGGGCATGGCCGCTTCACGGCGAACCCGCCATGACCGAAGGAGATGGAACCAGAGCCGCCGCACTCGACGCACACCGTGGTCCGGGTGCCTGGCGCGGCGCCGGTACCGGAGCACACCGCACACTCCTCCGTTACCGGGACGGCAATGGCGATCGTGCCGCCCCTCGCGGCGGTGCCCAGGGGGATGTCCACGGTGTACTCCAGGTCGGGACCCTTTTCGGGACCGGCCCGAGGCCTCCGCTTGCGGCCGAAGTCGAAGATGGAGCTGAAGAGGTCGCCCAGACCTCCCATGTCGCCCAGGTCGTCCACCGTGAAGCGGACATCGGGCCCCGTATGCGTCCCGAAGCCTGCGCCCGGAGCGCCAGCCTGTCCGGCCCCGAACCCGGTGAAGGCGCCCATCTTCCGCATCTGGTCGTACTGCTTCCGCTTCTCTGGATCGTGCAGTACGGAGTAAGCCTCGCCCACCTCCTTGAACCGCTCCGCCGCCTGGGGATCGTTCTGATTGGCGTCGGGGTGGTACTGCTTGGCCAGTTTGCGGTACGCCTTCTTGATCTCGTCCGCACTGGCCGTTTCCGGAACACCAAGTGCCTGGTAGTAGTCCTTGGAACCCACCCTCGCCATGGTCGCTCTACTCGCTCCCCTCGGCCCGACCTTCGAACGACTTGACAGTCACGCGCGCTGGTCGGACCAGCACGCCGGCGAACCAGTAGCCTCGCTGGTAGACCGAGGCCACCTGGCCGTCCTCGGATGCGTCGTCCGCGGGCACAGTGGCCATGGCTTCCATGACGGCGGGATCGAACAACGCGCCCTCCGCCTCGATGGGCTCCAACCCTGCGGCGGTGAGGATGGTGATGAACTTCTTCTCCACCAACCTGACACCTTCGATCACGGCCTCCGCGGACGCCGACTCGCCTGTCTCCGCGACCCGCTCCAGATCGTCGACCACATCGAGGAGGGAGGAGACCAGGTCGACCTGCAGGCGGGCTACGATGGTGTCCCGGTCACGATCGGCTCGTTTGCGGTAGTTCTCGAACTCCGCCGCCAACCGGAGATGCCGGTCGTTGAGCTGCTCCAACTCGTCCCGCAGCTCGTCTACCTCGGCCGCGACGGCCTGCGCCTCGTCATCGGTCTCATCGGTCGCTGCTTCTATGGGCTCGGCTTCCTGGTCCTGCCGCTGGATATCTTCCGTCATTGGATCCCCTGTCATGGTTCCGACTCCCCGCCCCGTGGGACAGTGCAATAGGGATGCCCGCCATGCCTGCCCTTTCGGCAGCATCGAAGGACCTCCATGACAAGCTGTGAGGAGTGTTCCCTTCAGCTTCTGCGCAGCGGCGCCTCCAACTGGCTCAATGTGCTGTCCATCATCTCGAGCGCTGCGCGCACGGCATGCTCCCGTACGGCGGCGCGGTCGCCGTCGAATCGACAGGCCCTGCTCAACTGGTTCTCGTGCACCGTCACGGCGATCCAGACGGTGCCCACTGGCTTCTCGTCGGTGGCGCCACCGGGCCCAGCGATACCCGTGATGGCCACGGCCATATCGGCAGCGCACGCCAGGCGTGCTCCCTGCGCCATCTCCAGCGCGACCGCCTCGGATACGGCGCCATGTGCGGCCAGCGTCCCTGGCCGCACCCCCAGAAACCTGGTCTTGGACTCGTCGGCATAGGTGACGAGGCCGGCGATCAGGTAGCGGGAGGCGCCGGGCCGATCAGTCAGCCGCGTCGCCAGCATTCCACCGGTGCAGCTCTCGGCGATGGCGAGTCGGAGCCCGTGTCGGGCGAGTCTGTCGCCCACATGCTGCACCAGGTCGTTCATGCCAACCCCTGACCTGGCCGCCACCAGCTTACCAGGTAGATGAGCATCGAGTAGAGGGTGAGAGCCAGGGCTATCACCAGGGATATGATGACGACCGGGCCATGGAGCCAGGTCTGCCAGAGTTCCCAGAACGTACCGGTCCAGCCACCGGCCACGGCCGCGGACTGGAGGGCGTACCAGAATATGGCGGCGCCGCAGAAGATGTTCTGGAAGACAGCCTTCAGCTTGCCTTCCTTACCGGCGGGGATGACCCTGCCCCTGCGGGCGGCCAACTGCCTCACGATGGTCACCAGGAGCTCACGCCCGAATATGACCACCAGGACCCAGACGGGCAGCCGTCCCCAGTACGGGAACTGGCTGGCGGGGCCAGGTGAGTGGGAGATCACGTAGAAGGGTATGAAGGTGGCCACGATCAGCAGCTTGTCGGCCAGCGGATCCATGAGCTTGCCGAAGTCGGAGATCCAGCCGTGCTTGCGGGCCAGGTAACCGTCCCAGAGGTCCGAGAACGCAGCGGCCAGGAACAGGATGAAAGCCAGCAGGCGCGGCGCGAACGCGTCTACGAATAGCAAGCCGAAGATCACGGGAGCCAACATGACCCGGCCGAGGGTGATGACGTTTGGAATCGCCCGCGGCTCTATGAGCGGCATTTCGAAAGGTCAGCTCAGGATCGGGATGGCCTGCTCGCTGTAACGCGCCGGGCCAGTCCCGAACGGGTCCGTCTCCCGGCCGTCACTGCAGGAGCGCTCATACGACCACCTCGTCCGGCACTGCGGGTGCCTGACGGAGTTGGTGCTCGAGCCGGTTGAGCACCTGAACCGCCCTGCTCCTGATCATCGGCTGAGGCTCCCAGGCGATGTAGTCACGGAGCAGGCGAACCGTCTCCACGGCGGGCGGGCGACGTGCTATATAACCGAGCGCCGCCAGCCGCTTCAACGGTCGTCGGCTGAAGAGGTCACGCCGGTGCCGCGACATCTGGTCGCGCACGAAGAGGACGCCGAGCAGGCTGACCGTCATGGCCGCCAGCACTCCGATACCCGCGATCCGCAGGATCCGATTCATCGCCTACAACTCCCTTCGTCCGGACAGTGCCTCGGCGATGGTGACGCCGTCGGCGTATTCCAGGTCACCGCCAACCGGGAGACCGCGCGCCAGCCTGGTCACGCGAACGCCCCTGGGGCGGACCAGCTTCTGGAGGTAGAGGGCCGTGGCCTCTCCCTCGACGCTGGGATTGGTCGCAATGATCAACTCTTGGACTTCCTTGCCGCCCGTGCTGCCAACAAGGCGGCGGAGCAGGCTGTCGATGTTCAGGTCCTCGGGACCCACACCCTCGAGAGGCGAGAGGCGGCCGGCCAGGACATGGTACATGCCACGGTACTGCCCCGTGCGCTCGATGGCCAGCACATCGGCCGCTTCCTCGACGACGCATATCACGGACCGGTCACGACGCGGGTCCTCACAGAGGCCGCACGGGTCCGTCTCGGTGAGGTTACCGCACCGGGAGCAGTGCCGGACGCGGTCTGCCACCGCATCGATGGCCCGGGCCAGTCGCCTGGCCTCGTCAGGGCTCCGCTTCAGCAGGAAGAACGTGAGCCTGGCGGCAGTCTTGCGACCGACGCCCGGCAGCCGAGCGAACTCGGCGGTCAGTTCGTCGATGACGCCCACGCCGGTCAGAGCTGAGGCAACTGGAACGGGAGAGGCATTCCACCCGTCAGTTTCTTCAACTCTTCCTCGTACAGCTGTTGGGCCCGCTGCTGCGCCTCGGACACGGCCGCCAGCACCAGGTCCTCGAGGAGCTCCACGTCGGCGGGATCCACCACTGTCGGGTCGATCTTCACCTGGCGCACGCGGCCCCGGCCATCGGCCTTCACCGTCACCATCCCGCCACCACTGCTGCACGAGATGGTCTGCTTGCCGAGCTCCGACTGGAGCTCCGCGAAACGGGCCTGCATCTGCTGGCCCATCTGGAGTAGCTGTTGAAAGTTCGTCATCACGTGGGCAAAAGATAGGATCCGTCAGTCGAGCATTTCAAGGTCCCACTGTCGTACCGCCCGGTCCAGGGCCGGTTCCTCACTGGCCAGTTTCGAAAGCTGCTGCTCGCGCAATCGTTCAGGCGTGAGTCTGACCTGTTCGGCGGCGCGATCAGCGGCGGCTATCTCGAGCTGTATCGCTCGACCCAGCCGCTCGCTCAGAGCGTCCTGCAGAGCGCGACGGGCTGTGGGATTGGCCTCGAGCAGCTCGTGCCCGGGGCCGTCGGGCATCTCGACGACGACGTGATCGCCGGCTTGCTCCCGGATCCGGGCGGTCCGGAGGAACATGCCCAGCCCAGCCAGGCCGGCGTTGCCTGAAGCCACTATGTCACGCATGGCCCGCTCGGCCCCCGCGGCCGACAAGCGTTCGGCCGACGCTGTTACCGGCGGATCGGGCTCCTGTGGGGCCGGTGGGCCTGGCGGCGACTCTACCCGGTCCTCGCCGGGTCCGCCGGCAGCGGAACTGGCAGGGGGGTGGGTCTTCCCTGCGCCGCCGGAGGCCCGCGTCTTCCGCCGGGTCCCCGCCGGTGGCGTCGGCTCGTGGCCGGTCCGGTCCGGGGCCGGCCCCGAACGGGGTGGGGCTCCCGGTCCGGGTGTGGGAGCGCCGCCCGCCGCTCTGATCAGCTCTTCCACCTCGACCATCCGGGGGAGATGGGCAAACTTGAGGAGGAGGGCCTCGAGCAGGATACGTGGGTTGGAGCTCTTCCGGAACCGACCGTCGGCGTCGAGCTCGGCGACCTGGGCGAGCATGCGCAACAGGTCACCGGTGGAGAAGGACTGGGCCCGCTCGGTCCAGATGGGCCTGAGCTCGTCGCGGACCGCCGCCGCCTCAGCGCCGTCGAAACGGATCACGAGCAGGGCCCTGACCGCGTCCGCCAGTCCGCGGTAGAACTCGCTCAGATCGTAACCACCTTCAACCACGTCCTGGACGAACCGGAAGACGTCCGCCACCCGACCTTCCGCTATGACGCCGAACAGGTCCAGGTAGACTTCGTCGGCCACCAGTCCAAGGATCCGCTGAACGTCCTCGGCGCCCAGCCGCCCGCCAGAGAAGGAGAGGGTCTGGTCCAGGAGTGAGAGGGCGTCACGCATGCCGCCTTCGGCCCGACGGCCAAGCATGAGCAGGGCCTGCTCGTCCGTCTCCACACCTTCGGCTGACAGCACCGCTTCCAGCCGCTGGACTATGGCCGGGACGGGCAGCCGACGGAAGTCGAACCGCTGGGTCCGTGACAGGATCGGCGGGGCCGTCTGCTGGATCTTCTGCGGCTCTGTGGTGGCGAAGATGAAGATCACACGGGGCGGCGGCTCCTCCAGGATCTTGAGGAGGGCGTTCCACGCTTCCCGGGTGAGCATGTGCGCTTCGTCGATGATGTAGATCTTGTAGCGGCCCTCCTCCGTGGGGGCATACATCGCACGTTCCCGGAGATCCCGGGCATCATCGACGCCACGGTTCGAGGCGGCGTCGATCTCCACCACATCGAGTGAGGTACGGCCCGACCAGATGCGCTCGCAGGACTCGCACTCCCCGCACGGCTCGCCGTCGTCGCCCCGGCCGGGGCAATTCAGAGCCATGGCCAGCACTCGCGCCACAGTGGTCTTGCCCACGCCCCTGGGGCCGCTGAACAGGTAGGCATGGGCCACGCGGTCCCTGGCCACAGCGGAGCGAAGCGTCTCGGACACGTGCTCCTGCATGCTCACTTCGCCGAATCGGCGAGGGCGGTACGTGCGGGCCAGGGCAGTGCGCGTCATGGTGCTTCAAGTGCCAGGGTGTTGAACCGGCTGAGGCAGCCGGGAGCCATGGGAACGTAACGCGTGGGGTGAGCGGTTACAAGGTGAGGCGGGCTCGGCTGGCGCCTCACCAGGTGGGCTCGGCTGGCGCCTCGCAGGTGGGCTCGGCTGGCGCCTCGCAGGTGGGCTCGGCTGGGGCCTCGCAGGGGGGCTCGGCTGGGGCCTCGCAGGGGGCTCGGGGCTGGCGCCTCGCAGGGGGCTCGGCTGGGGGGCTCGGCTGGCGCCTCACCAGGTGGGCTCG
>SLCC01000167.1 GCA_007126035.1 Gemmatimonadota bacterium | reverse complement strand
GGCGCCTGTCACGACCGCAACCTGCCCATCCAGCATCAGTTCGCCCATGGATCAACTCCCCAGGAATGTATCCACTTCATCGGCCGTCCCGATCCCCATCACGCTGGCGCTGCGATCGATCCGTTTCGCCAGTCCGGCGAGCACCGTTCCCGGCCCCAGCTCCAGGAACCTGGTGATGCCCGCTTCCAACATCGTGCGCATGGATTGAGTCCAACGTACGGGTGAGGTCAACTGCTCGATCAGCCGCCGCCGGGCCTCCGCCGGCTCGCTAACCGGTGCCGCCGTCACATTGCTCACCACCGGAAACTCAGGCACCGCCAGGTCCACCGATTCCAGCTGCTCCCGGAGCCCCGGCTCGGCCACGGCCATGAGCGGCGAGTGGAACGCCCCCGAAACGTTCAACGCCATCGCCCGTCGGGCGCCCGCTTCCTTGGCCAACTCCATGGCCCGCCCGACCGCCGTCCCATCCCCGCTGATGACCACCTGGCCGGGCCCGTTGAAATTGGCCGGGACGCATACACCGTCCTGCCCGGATGCCTCTCGGCAGATCGCCTCCAACGCGGCGTCGTCCAGGCCCAGTATGGCGGCCATCGTACCCGGTCGCTCCTGGCCGGCCCTGTACATCAGCTCACCCCGCCTGCGCACCGCTCGCACCCCGTCTTCGAAGCTCAGCGCGCCCGCGCATAC
This sequence comes from Gemmatimonadota bacterium, assembly GCA_007126035.1. Classification (GTDB taxonomy): domain Bacteria; phylum Gemmatimonadota; class Gemmatimonadetes; order Longimicrobiales; family RSA9; genus SLCC01. Next base: position 26,732 of record SLCC01000167.1, on the reverse strand, counting down.
ATAGGCGCTGAACTCGCCCAGGGAATGGCCGGCCCCGAGGTCGACCGGGGGAAGCCCATCCACGATCACCGCACGGACGGCCAGCGAATGGGTAAGGATGGCGGGCTGGGCGTTGTGGGTGGCCGTCAGCTCGTCGCCGGGGCCCTCCCACATTACCCTGGAAAGGGCCGTTCCCAGCGCGTCGTCGGCTCGCTCGAACACCTCCCGCGCCGCGGGGAACCGATCGGCCAGGTCCTTGCCCATGCCCACGTACTGGGAGCCCTGGCCGGGGCAGAGCAGCCCTACCACCGGAGCACGGCGGAAGCCCAGGTGAACCCAGCGCCGAACGCCACCAGGAGCACATGGTCACCCTCCCGCAGGCGGCGAGACTCCACCGCCTCATCGAGGGCCACGGGAATGGTGGCAGAGCTCATGTTGCCATAGCGGTCGACGTTCACGAACACCTTGTCCATCGGCACATTGGCGTACTTGGCAGTGGCTTCTATGATCCTGATGTTGGCCTGGTGCGGGATCAGCAGGCTGATGTCGTCGCTCGTCAGCCCCGCCCGTAGCAAGGCCTGGTCCGCTGCCTCCGCCATGGACCGAACCGCCGCCTTGAAGACCTCCCGCCCCGCCATCTTCACCAGGTGGTTCCGCTGGTCCAGCACCGCCACGTCCATGGGTATCAGCGCCCCACCACCGGGCCTCCACAGCAACTCCGCCAGGGTGCCGTCGGAGCGGATGAAGCTGGACAGCAGACCCGGTCCGTTCTCGTTCTCCGCCCGCTTCACCACCGCCGCGCCCGCGCCATCGCCGAACAGGACCGCCGTAGTGCGGTCGCCCCAATCCACGATGGAACTCATCTTCTCCGTGGACACGACCAGCGCGACCTCCTCCCGCCCAGCTGCCAGATGCCCTTCCGCTATCGTCAGACCATAGATGAAGCCGGAGCAGGCAGCGGCGATGTCGTAGGCGGCGGCGTTCGTCGCGCCGAGAAGAGCCTGGAGGTCGCACGCGGTGGACGGTAGCAGCCGGTCAGGCGTCGCCGTCGAGACCACGATCACATCGATCTCGCCTGCGTGCACGCTCGCCCGCTCCATGGCGATCCTGGCCGCGCGCGCGCCCATCTCCGCGGCGCCTATCTCCCGGGCTGCGATACGTCGCTCTACGATCCCGGTCCGCTCCCGGATCCACTCGTCGGACGTGTCCAGCTCCTTCTCCAGGTCGTGATTCGTCACCACCCGGTCCGGAAGCCAGCGCCCCGTCGATACTATCTCTACTCTCGGTGTGGGTGTCCTCATAGGTCAGCGTGTATGCCCACCTCGTGGCGCATGTGCCCCACCATGTGAGCATCTGATGCCGTGAGCGCCGCCAGGATCGCGTTCGTGATGGCTCGCGGCGGTGAGTTGCCGTGGCAGATGATCGAGATGCCGTTCACGCCGAGCAGAGGAGCGCCGCCGTATTCCGCGTAATCCAGCATCCGCCTGACGCTCTCGAGCTTCTCGTCGGCACCGTCCCCCGTCAGATCCTGGCCCAGGAGACCGAAGACGAAACCGGCAACGCTCTCGTAGAACTTGAGCAGGACATTACCCGCGAAGCCATCCGTCACCAGCACGTCACACATACCTTCGATGATCTGCCGGCCCTCCACATTCCCGATGAAGTTCAGGTCCGTGCCCTGAAGCCGGCGATAAGCTTCCACCGACAACTCGTTACCCTTCTCCGGCTCCTCGCCGATGTTCAGGAGCCCCACCCGCGGATCCTCGCGACCCAGAACATCATGGGCGTACACCGAGCCCAGACGGGCAAATTGCACCAGGTGGGCCGGACGGCAGTCCACGTTCGCGCCTGCGTCCAACATCACCACCGGGCCCGCGGCCGTAGGCAAGACCGTGGCCACCGCAGGTCGGTCCACCCCCGGCAGCGGCCGCAGGATGAACAATGACGCCGCCATCACAGCACCCGTAGAGCCGGCGCTCACGAACGCGTCCGCTTCGCCAGCCTTCTCCAGGTTCAGGCCAACCACGATGGAGGAGTCCGGCTTCCGACGCACGGCCGCGGCCGGCGCCTCACCAGGCTCGATCCGCTGCGTGGCGTGGATGACCGCGAGTCGCTCATTCCCCGTCTCGCCCAGGCGCGTCAGCTCCGCTCTGATCCGGTCAGCATCACCAACCAGGACAACCTGGAAATCCTCCGGCAACTCCCGTAAAGCACCGACCGCCCCCTCCACCTCAACGGCAGGGTGACGGTCGGTCCCCATGGCGTCTACGGCGATGCGCAATGCTGCGCCCCCTGGCTACAGCTCTTCGACTTCGATGACCTGCTCGCCCTTGTACATCCCACACGTCGGGCACACCCGGTGCGGAAGCTTCGGATCGCCGCAGTTCGGGCACGCCCCAAGCGTCGGAACCGGCGCCTTGTGGTGCGTACGCCGCTTGCGCTTGCGCTGCTTCGATATCTTCTTCTTGGGTACAGCCATCTTTCCCTCCTACTCGTCCACCTTCAGCTGCCGCAGCGGAGCCCACCGATCATCCACATCTTCCGATGTGCACCGGCAAACGGCCTCGTTCAAGTTTGTCCCGCACCCGGGACACAACCCCTTGCAACCCTCCCGACAGTACACGTACTTCGGCACCGCCAGCAACACCAACTCTCGCAGCGGGTCCGCCAGATCGAGACTGCCGACCCTGGGCAGCGGCAGCACGTCAGCAGGCTCATCCTCCCCTACCTCCGTCCCCGCACGGTACAGCAGACCCACTTCCTCGTCGATCCCGCCCACCACCGGCTCCAGACACCGGCGACAGGACAGCTCGAACTGCCCGCGCAGCTGACCTCGCACCACCACGTCCGGTCCGGCCTGCTGAGCCTCCAGCCGTACCTCCAGCGGCGAGTGCGGCTTCAGTTCCGCGTCTCGCCAGAACGCATCGCCAGGGCCGACTTCCGCATCAATTCGCGCCCTGCCTTCACGTTGCAACCTGTTCAGGTCGACATGGAGCATAACTGCGTAAAATCACTTGCTATGCCCCGTCTGTCAACGGAATCCGACGACCATTTCGCCCAGCGGTCCGATCCCGGGTACGGAACCGGACCGCGTTGACTACACTGTGCCGAACCTCGACGCGCCAGCAGCCCCGGCGGACCAGCGTTACACCGTGTAGAGTTCGTCCGCTTCCGAGAAGAAGAACCGGATCTCGCGCGCCGCTGTATCAGGTGCGTCGGAGGCGTGGATCGAGTTCCGCTCCTTCGACTCGGCATAGAGCGCTCGTACAGTGCCTGGCGCTGCCTCGGTGGGATCTGTGGCCCCGATTACGTGACGAAGCATTGCCACGGCGTCGTCCCTCTCCAAGATCGCAGGGAATACGGGACCAGACGTCATGAAGGCGACGAGTGAGCCGTAGAACGGGCGCTCCCTGTGGACGGCGTAGAACTCTTCCGCCTGGGCCGTGGTCAAGCGCATGGAACGGATCGATCGGATCCGGAACCCCGCCTGTTCCAGGTGGTCGAGGATGCGGCCCGTGAGGTTTCGCTCAACGGCATCAGGTTTGATGATGGCCAGCGTACGGTCCATGTTACTATCGGCTTCAGGGTCTGGAGAAGAGTTTACGGATGATGTCGCCCCTGGACACCATGCCCGTTATGCTACCTGCATGAACCACGGGCACCTGGTCCACGTCCTTTCGGATCATCATGTTTGCCACCTCGCTCACGTCCAGGTCTTCGGAGACGCACAGGACGGACCGGGTCATGATATCCCGCACCGGCTTGTTCAGGATATCACCGTCGGCGGCGTCATCAGCGGCCACGCGCGGGATCTGGGGGAGCAGCGCCCTCATGAGGTCCGACTCGGTGACCATTCCCAGGACCTCGCCCCTCTGGCCCACCACGGGTACTGCTCGTTGGCGCCTGCGGGTCATCAGGTTCGTGGCGGAGTGGAGGCTGGTCTCGGGAGTTATGGCGCGGACCCGGTGCGACATGACGTCTCTGACGGTGAGTTTGGGCCCCAGTGTGAGGTCTTGCAATTGGGGCATCGACCGCACCGCGTCCGGTGACGGCTGACGAGCAAGTTCGTCGACCAACCTCTTGTCCCGGAAGAGCCGGGCAAGTGTGGCGGTGAGCTGGAGGTATGGAGACGCGGCGTCCGGCGGCGCGAGGACCAGCGCCACGATCCTGGGGCTCACTTCCAGGCCCGGTTCACGGGAGGGTATGGGTTCGGGAGAGATTCCCAGGGCCATTGTGAGGGAGTCAACCGAGTCGGAACGGAAGTGCGGGAGCACCACGTCATCGCTGGGAGATATGATGTCACGGGGCGGCAGTGTGCGGACGCTATCCAGCAGTGCGTTGGACATCCTCACGGTGCCGCTCTCCTCCAGCCGGAGCACCAGCTGTTCTACGGCGGCCCTGACGTGGGGCGCATCCAACGGCACCAGCACGTGCTCCGGCGGGAGCAGGTCCAGGAATTTCACGGTACGCTGTTGCTCTGGCCTCAGAGCGCCGACCGGACCAGCTCGACCACGTCGGATGGCCGCTTCATGACAGCGATGCCGTTGTCCTCGAAGGCCTGCATCTTCTCTTCGGCGGTCCCGGCGGACCCGCTGATGATGGCCCCGGCATGGCCCATGCGCCGTCCTGGGGGCGCCGTCTGGCCGGCGATGAACCCCACCACCGGCTTCGACATCTCCGCCGTGACGAAGGCAGCGGCTTCCTGTTCGTCGGTGCCTCCGATCTCACCGATCATGACCACGGCTTTCGTTTCGGGGTCCGCCTCAAAGGCCTGGAGGGTATCGATGAAATTGGTCCCGATGATGGGGTCGCCACCAATCCCGATGCAGGTGGTCTGGCCGATGCCTGCCTGAGTCAGCAGGTAGACCAACTCATAGGTAAGCGTGCCCGAACGGGAAACGACGCCCACAGGACCTTCCGTCACGATCTGCCCTGGCATGATCCCCACCTTGGCCTTGCCTGGTGAGAGGGCGCCGGGACAGTTGGGGCCCAGTAGCCGGGCTCCACGTTCCTGCACGAAGGGATAGACGCGGGTCAGGTCCAGCACCGGGATCCCCTCGGTGATGGCCACGATCAACTCGACGCCCGCCTCCGCCGCCTCCATGATCGCGTCCGCAGCGAACATGGGCGGTACATAGATGACGCTGGTGTTGGCGCCGGCCTCACGGACCGCCTGCTCCACCGTGTCGAATATGGGGACCGGCTCGGGGCCGTCAGTGAACGTCTGCCCCCCTTTACCCGGCGTAACACCGGCCACCAGGTTCGTGCCGTACTCCTGCATCTGCTGGGCGTGGAAGGCGCCGTCCCGACCAGTAATGCCCTGGACCACCAGTCGCGTGTCATTATCAATGAATATCGCCATAATTGAGACTCAGCCTCGTACGAGTTCTAGATCGAGTTGGGGTGCCGGGGCCCTATCGTATGCCGCCGTCACTCGCCCCTGGCCACCACCACTGCCCGCTGCACCACCTCATCCATGGAAGTGGAAGCGCTGATCCCCGCCTGCTCCAGGATACGTACGCCCTCCTCCTCGTTCGTTCCGGTAAGGCGGATCACGAGGGGCAGCTCGAAGTTGATCCGGTCCAGCGCGGTGACGATCCCGTTGGCAACGTCGTCGCAGCGGGTGATCCCGCCGAAGATGTTGAACAGGATGACCTTGACGGCCGGATCGCTGGTGATGATCTCGAGCGCCGCAATGACCTTGTCAGGACTGGACGAGCCGCCGATGTCGAGGAAGTTGGCCGGCTCACCGCCATAGAACTTGATCAGGTCCATGGTAGCCATGGCCAGGCCCGCTCCGTTGACCACGGCCCCGATGTCGCCGTCGAGCTTGATGTAGGTGAGGTCGGCCTCGCGGGCCTTCGTCTCCGACGGCGGCTCCGCGGACAGGTCCCGCATGGCTGCGATGGCGCCACGCCGGAATAGCTCGTTGTCATCGATGTTCATCTTAGCATCAATGGCCTTCACCTCACCCGCCGGGGTGGTGATGAGGGGGTTGATCTCGGCCAGGGAGGCGCCACTCTGGATGAAGGCGTCGTACAGGCTCATCATGGTTTTGGCCGCGGCGCGCTGCTGTTTGATATCATCGTACAGGCTGGCGGCGAGCCAGTAGGCCTGGAACGGCAGGAGCCCGTAACGCGGGTCCACGGCCAGGCGAGTGATGGCCTCCGGCGACCGGGCCGCGACCTCCTCGATGTCCACACCGCCCTCGCGGCTCACCATGAAGACCGGTCGCTTCGACGCCCGATCCACGATGACACCCACGTAGGCCTCGGTGTCGATGTCCTCGGCGGGCGTAACCAGGACCTGCTCCACGGTGAGGCCCTTGATGTCCATGCCCAGGATGTTGGCCGCGTGCTCCATGGCCTCGCCCGGGTTCTCGGCCAACTTGACGCCGCCAGCCTTGCCTCGACCACCCACGTGGACCTGCGCCTTGACCACTACGGTGCCCCCATATTGCTCGGCCAGGCGCCGCGCGTCTTCAGGCGTGGTAGCCACCTCCCCCGGCGGTACCGGGAGCCCGCAATCGCGAAAGATGTCCTTCGCCTGGTACTCGTGTATGTTCATTTCTCACACCCTTGCCTAGCGTCAGTGTCCCGCCGTCCCGTCCTGGGCACGGATTGTCGTTCCCGCCCTGCCTTCCACCACGTCCAGTCCAGCATCCAGACGCCCGATATGGGCGACGGTGCCGCCTGCCTCCACGAAGGCGACGGCGGCCTCTACCTTGGGAGCCATGCTCCCCTTGCCCAGCTCGTCCGAGTCCAGCAGACGCCGGGCCTCCTCCACGGTCAGCTCCCGGATCAGCTCCTGGTCCGGCTTGCCGAAGTTCCTGTACACCCCGTCCACGTCCGTGAGGATCATGAACGTGCTGGCGTCCACGTCGCCACCCAGCACCTGCGCTGCCCGGTCCTTGTCTATGACGGCGTCCAACCCTTCGACCCCCAGCTTGGGATCGATGTAGACCGGACACCCACCACCACCGGCGGCGATGACGATGGTCCCGCTCTCGAGCAGCTGCCGGATCTGTGCGTGTTCCACGATCCGGATCGGCAACGGTGAGGCGATCAAACGGCGCCAGCCGCTGGGCGTCTCGCGGACGGGGATGCCGTCCGCTTCCAGCGCCCGCGCCGCCTCCTCGTCCATGCCGCGCCCGATGGGCTTCACCGGATCATGTATGGCAGGGTCATCAGGATCCACCACCACCTGCGTGACCACCGTCACCACATCCCGCCTGACGCCGAACCGGTCCAGCGCATTCTTCAACGACTGCTGGATCATATAGCCGATCCAGCCCTCGGTGCCAGCCACCAGAACGCCAACCGGCAGCGGCGGCAACGCCGACATGGCCATCTCGTTGCGGCGCAGGTCGTCTCCGATCTGCGGACCGTTGCCGTGTACGACGACTATCCGCCAGCCCTCCCGGGCCAAAGCGACCAGTGGCTCCAGGCTCGAGCGGGTGTGGGCGAACTGCTCGTAGATGTCACCTTTCCCGCCCGCCGGCTGGAGGGCATTGCCGCCCAGGGCTACCACTATGGTGCGGGGCCGCCGTCCACGCCGCGCCATCATAGGGCCCTTCCGCGGCCCCGGCAATCGGACCTTCCGTCTCTATACATCACACCTCCGGGCTCGCGCCCTGTTGGTTGATACGTTGAAGTAGACCGCGCAACTCGTCCATCGCGCGACCGTAGCCCGCCCAGTCTCCTGCTCTCAGCCGGTCGTCGGCCCGCTCCAGGATCTCCAGCGCCTGGCCCGGCCACATCGGGGCGGGGGCCGTTGAAGGCTCGCCGGGAAGCGTGGGCGCTACCAGCTGGCCCCGCTCCTGGAAATCGCGGGGGCTCCGCTCCAGGCCCTCTACCGCGGCCTGGAGAGAGCGACCCAGGGAGATATTCCGGCCGTCGCTGACCACGATGCTCCAGATCTCCGGGATCGGGTTCTCATCGGCGCTCAGGAAGAAGGGCTGAACGTACAGGACCATACTGTCCAGGGGCAGGACCCGGAGCTTGCCCATCTCGATGCGGCTGCCTCGTTGTCGGAGCAGGGACAGCTCGGGGGCGATGACCGGGTCCTGCTCGATCATGGCCTGTACCTGGCCCGGGCCCGGCACCTGCTGGTCCACCGGGAACTCCAGGAGAGTCAGCTCCCCGTACTGGTGCTCTTCGTTCCCCACCAACAGCAGCGCGGTCATGTTCTGGCGCCCGCGCGCTATGTAGGGGAGCGCACCCAGGTACTCGATCCGGTCCTCCAGCGGCAGCGGCATGAGGCTGCGCACCGGGCGGTAGGCCCTGGTGCCTCCGCCGGGAGCTACCTGTTGCGGACGCTGCCAGACGTTCTGGCCGGCGTAGAAGGCTTCCACCCGCTCCATGTGGTACTCCTGGAGGATATCCGATTGGGTCAGGAGCGCCAACTCCGGATATCGGAGGTGGCGCCGAAGCCCTTCCGGCATGGCCTCGAGAGGCCGGAACAGATCGGGGAAGACCCTGCCGTATGTGGCCAGCACGGGGTCCTCCGGATCGACCTGGTAGATGGCCACCGTGCCGGTCACGGCATCCACCGCCGCCTTCACCGAGTTCCTCAGGTAATGGGTCCGGAACCGCCCCAGAGGCGTGGACCGGGCCAGCGGGTACGTTGGGGAGACGGTGAAGCCGTCCAGTAACCACACGATCCGGCCTTCGTAGATCACCGGGAGGGGATCGTTATCCCAGAGCAGGAACGGAGCTATCTCCTGCACCCGCTCGCGCACCGGCCGACGGAACACGATCCTGCTGTCATGGTCGATCTCCCGGGCGAAAAGCAGAGTCTCGTCACGGAAGCGGAGCGCGAAGGCGGCAGTTCGCAGGAAGGAGTTGAGCGGAATCCCCCGGGGATGATCGAACCCTGCCTGGCCGCTGAACTCGCCGTCGCGCCCGGGGATGACCACCACATAGCCCGCCATGGTCTCGCCGTAGAAGACACTGGTCTGGTCCAGCCTCAGGGCATCAGGAGCCGCAGGGTGCCTCTGGATCGGCTCGATGTTGCCGAGCCAGAGCTCGTGGGTGCCGCGCCCTTCCGCCGTGGGGCGGGCAGGAGACACCGCGGCCCCACGCCCGCGGATGTAGAGGGGGTTCAGGTGAAGGTTCTGCCACGTCCGGCTGGCAGGTTCCAGGCTGTCAGGCTGGACCTCCCGCACCGCCACCACCACCTGCAATTCCTCACCGGGCGGGCCGTAGCGGTCGAAGTCGGCATCCGGGAACCAGTAGTAGGGCCGAAGGCTCTGTACCGCATTGTAGGCCTGCTGGAGCGGTTCCGTATCCCACAGGGGCAGGCGCTCGTAGAGGCGGTCGAGCCGGGCCGGATCAGCTTCCGCGTCACGCTGGTAGGGGAATTGGTGGCGGCGCAGGTCGGTCAGCCCATAGGCCTGCCTGGTGAAGTCCATGTGCCACCGGATGTACGGTGCTTCCCGGGCCAGCTCGTTCGGCTCGACCTGGAAGCGCTGGACGACGGCGGGGTAGATCACCGTAAGCACCAACCAACCCACCACGAGTCCGCCCAGCCCCAGAGCGGGGGCGACAACGGTGCTCCGGAACGCGCCGTAAACGACGCCGGCCGCAGCCAGTATCGAGATGGCCATCATGATGCGGTACATTGGTATCCGGACGTGCACATCGGTATAGCCGATGCCCCCGCCCACCCCGTTGCCGTCAACCACCAGCAGATAGGTGCCGAGGCCATAACGCAGCCCGATCAGGACCAGGAGCCCCGCCGCGAGGACGCTGAGGTGCAGGCGAGCGGGATGGCCGATCGAGAGCCGGCTCTCCTCCAGACGAATTCCGCCGCCCAGGAAGTGGCCCAGACTGACCAGGACGGCCGACCAGAGGATCACCAAAATCAGCAGCCCCAGCACGTCCTGGAGGAACGGCAGCGTGAACACGTAGAAGGATATGTCGTTCCCGAACAGCGGATCACCAACGCCCCAGGGGACACGTCTCGTCCAACTCACCGCGCCCAGGACGGCGGCGGCCCCGAATTGGAGCTCGGCCAGCCACCAGCCTCCCAGGGCCGCGACGCCGACTGTCATCAGGCTGACGTAACGACGGGGCACCTGCTCGGCTATCTCGATATTGGCGTACCGGCGGCGCACCCGGACCGCGCCGATATGGCGCGCCACGAGCCAGAGATTCACGAACAGGAGGAAGCCGGCGATCAGCGCTGCCACCGAGCGAACCCCGGCGGTCATCAAGAACCGCGTCCAGAATGTGGACAGGTACCCCACCTCGCCGTACCAAAGTACGTCGGTGTAGAGACGCACCGCCGTCCGTGTCGCCAGCAGCAGGATCAGTAATCCTGCGGCGACGAAGACCGCGATACGGATCTTGCGACCGTGCATCCTAAGGCTCGATCCCCTCGTTCTGCAGCCACTCTTCCATGGCGCTGCGTATCTGCTTCAGCTCCGCCCGGTTCCTGGCCTCGTACCGGAGCACCAGCACGGGCTGGGTGTTCGACGCTCTCAGGAGGCCCCAGCCCCCGTCGAACAGCACCCTGGCCCCGTCCACCGCTATGACCTCATGGTCCCGGGAAAAATGCTCCACCGCCCGCTCGACCACCTGGAACTTTAGCGCCTCGTCCACGTCGATCCGTATCTCGGGTGTGGAGACATAACGAGGAACGGCTTCGACGAGCACGGAGAGCGGCTCGTCCGCGCGCGCCAGCAGATCCACCAGCCGGCAGGCGGCGTACAGGGCGTCGTCGAAACCGTAATAGTCGTCGGCGAAGCAGATGTGGCCCGACAGCTCGCCGGCCAGCGTCGCCCCCGTCTCCTTCATCTTCTCCTTCATCAGCGAATGGCCCGTCTTCCACATGATGGGCTCGCCACCGTGCTCGGAGATGACATCCGTCAGCGCCTGCGAGCACTTCACGTCGAACACCACCTTCTGGCCAGGGCCTGCGGTCTCCAGGATGTCCAGCGCGAACAGGAGCAGGATGATGTCGCCGCGAACGATGGCGCCGTCTTCATCCACCGCTCCCAGTCGATCGGCATCGCCGTCGAAGCCCACGCCCACCTCCGCACCCTCGAAGCGCACCCGCTCGATCAGGTCCTGAAGATATTCATCCACCGTGGGGTCCGGGTGGTGGTTAGGGAAGGTGCCATCCGACTCGCAGTAGAGGGGCACCACGTCCGCCCCGATACGCTCCAGCAGGCGCACCGCCACAACGCTGGCCACACCGTTGCCACAGTCGGCCACGATCTTGACCGGCCGGGGGAGTCGGAACCGCCCGGCAACGTCGTCCACGTAGTCGTCCAGCACGTCCCGCTCCTGGAGCGAGCCTGTCCCTTCGCTGAAATCCTGGTCCAGGATCCGCCTCTTCAACGCCTGGATCTGCTCGCCATAGAACGGCTTGCCGCCGGCCACCAGCTTGAACCCGTTGTACTCGGGTGGGTTGTGGGAGCCGGTGATCTGGATGCCGCCATCCCCGCCGAGCCGCAGCGCCGCCCAGTACAGCACGGGCGTGGGGACAGTGCCTATGAGCACCACGTCCACACCGGCCGCCCTGAGCCCGGACACCACCCGTGCCGCCAGGACCGGCGAGCTGGGCCGGTTGTCATGACCCACCACCACCGTGGGTGGGGCCTCTGCTCCCCACCGCTGACGGAGCTCGGTACCGAAGCCCCGACCGATCCAGGTGGCCACATCGCCTGCCAGCTCCTCCGTCACCACGCCGCGGATGTCGTATTCGCGGAATATATGCTCGTTCACGGCCACCCGATCTGTCCAGCCAAGGACTCAAGCACGACGGCCCGGGCCCCGGTCCGGGACCTCGGGCCATCCATTTATGTAAGTATGCGGCTCAGGGGCCGGCGATGCCAGACATCATGGGAGCCTGCATCAGCGCCGCCGCGCCGGCCTCCGCCATCCCGAGGAACCAGGCCGGGAATATGCCGATCAGGACCACCGCGGCCGCGGAGGCCACCAGAACGGCGCTCACGCCTCGGGAGACAGGGATCGGCGAAGCCCCCGCGTGAGCCTCCCGGAACCACATGTACCATGCCACCCGCAGGTAGTAGTAGTACGAGACCAGCGAGGTCAGCACCAGCACCACCGCCAGCTCGATACCTCCACGCTCGATGATGGCGCGAAGGATGGCGAACTTGCCCCAGAACCCGCCGGTAGGAGGCACTCCTGCCAGGGACAGGAGAAACACCGTCATCGTTATGCCCACCAGCGGAGCCCGCCAGCCCAGGCCGCTGTACTCCGACAGACCGAGGCGCAGCTCGTGCCGGTGCGCGACCATGTAGACCACGGCGAACGCTCCCATGGTCATGAGCGTGTAGGCGAGCAGGTAGTACAGGAACGCGGCGACGCCCAACACGCTCGCAGCCGTGAGCGCCACCAACAGATAGCCGGCGTGGGCGATGCTCGAATAGGCCAGCATCCGCTTCACGCTGTCCTGCGGCAACGCCATCAGGTTGGCGCCGATCATGGTGGCCAGCGCCAGCCAGAACATGATGAGCCCCCAGGTCTCGTAGAGCCCCGGGAAGCCGGTCAGGAAGACGCGTAGGAAGGCCGCGAAGGCCGCCGCCTTCACCGCCGCCGCCATGAAGGCCGTGACTGGCGCGGGGGCGCCCTCGTACGCATCCGGGGTCCACATGTGGAACGGTATCGCCGCCACCTTGAAGGCGAAGCCCACCGCCAGCAGCGCCATCCCGGCGTTCACCAGCAGGTTCGCCCCTGCGCCGTCCACGCCCACGACCTCGTGGATCACTGCCAGGTTGACGCTCCCGGTACCCCCGTACACCAGTGCGATCCCGAAAAGGAAGAAGGCGCTCGAGAACGCACCCAGCAGGAAGTACTTCAGCGCCGCCTCGGCGGAGCGTCGGTCCCGGCGGTTCAGCCCCGTCATCACGTAGACCGCCACGGACATGAGTTCCAGGCCCAGGAATATGAGCATCAGGTCCCGGGTCCCCGCAAAGAACATCATGCCTACGGTGGCCAGCAGGAGGAGCACGAACAGCTCGCCGTGACGCATCCTCTCGTCCGTGAGGTAGCGCCACGACAGCGGCAGGAACAGGAGCGCCGCGCCCAGGAACAGGTAGTTCGTGAATACCCGGAAGCCATCGATGGCGATCGGCCCGGCAGGCGCTGCATCCTGCAACGTCAGGAGCCAGGTGTTCGCCGCCGCGGCGGCCAGCAGCCCGATGGCCGTGAGCCACGCGATGCTCAACCTCGCCGGCTCCTGTGTCTCTCCTCGCTGGAAGACATCGACCATCAAGATCACCAGCGCAAAGATCGACAGCACGACCTCCGGCGCCAGCACCCAGAAATAGTCCAACTGAGACGCGAAGTTAATCTCCATGGCGCGCCTCCCCTTCCCGACCAGCCTCCGTCAGCTCGGCCACCACATCACCCGTGTTCGAGGTTTCGACCGCGGCGGGCATTGCCCGGTCGTCCACCGTCACCACCTCCATCGGCGGTGGCGGCGAGGCGCCCAACCGGGGCCGCACAGGAGCCCGATTCCGCTCCACTCCCTCCAGCAACTCCACCACCGTCTGCTCGGTTCGCTCCAGGAACGGCTTCGGGTAGACGCCCATCCACAGCATCACCACCACCAGGGGCACGAGCACGGTTAGCTCTCGCCGGCTCAGGTCCGGCAGGTTCCGGTTCTCCGGCTTGTCCACCTCGTTGTACCACATGCGCTGGACCATGGGCAGCATGTAATAGGCGGCGAAGATCACGCCCGTAGCGCCGATCAGCGCGATCCATGGGTGGGTCTGGAACGCGCCCAGCAGCGTCAGGAACTCACCGATGAAGCCACTGGTCCCTGGCAGCCCGATGCTGGCCAGTGCCGTGAAAACGAAGATGGTGGCGAACACGGGCATGACTGAGGCCAGCCCACCGAAATCGGCGATCGTGCGCGTGTGGCGCCGCTCGTAGAGCATGCCCAGCAGAAGGAACAGGGCCCCGGTGCTGGCCCCATGGCTCAGCATCACAATGATCGCGCCCTGTACACCCTGCAGGGTCAGAGCGAAGACGCCCAGGACCACGAACCCCATGTGGGCCACCGACGTATACGCCACCAGCTTCTTTGCGTCCGGCTGCACCGCCGCCACCCACGCGGCGTACGTTATCCCGATCAAACCCAGCACCATCAGCACCAGCACGATGGTGGCGTCCGTGGCCGCGGCTGGGAAGTACGGGAGCAGGAACCGCAGGAAGCCGTAGCTCCCAAGCTTCAGCAGAACCGCCGCCAGCACCACCGAGCCTGGCGTAGGCGCCTCCACGTGGGCGTCCGGTAGCCAGGTGTGGAATGGGAAGATCGGGACCTTGATCACGAACGCCAGCGCGAAGGCGCTGAACAGCCAGACCTGCTCGGTGAACGTGAGCGGCACGTTCAACAGGTCCAGGTACGCGAAGCTCAGGTCACCCGTCAGCATCCGGTACTTGAAGAACAGGTACAGGATGGCCACCAGCATGAGCAGCGAACCCACGGCCGTGAACAGGAAGAACTTGATGGCCGCGTAGATCCTCCGCTCACCGCCCCAGACGCCGATGATGAAGTACATCGGCACCAACATGAGCTCCCAGAACACGAAGAAGAGGAACAGGTCCAGGGCCACGAATGCCCCGATTATCCCCGTCTGCAACAGCAGCATCATGCCGTAGAACGTCCGTTCCCGCTCCACTATGTAACGGAAGGAGCCCAGGATGGCCAACGGCATGATCAGGGTGGTGAGCAGGATCAGCAACACGCTGATCCCGTCGATGCCCACGCGGTAGTAGATCCCCCAGTCCGTTATCCACGGCACCGCCGCGGTGAACTGGAACCCCCCGTCCGCCGGGTTGAAGGCGAACCAGAGGGGGACGCTGACGGCGAACACCAGGAGGGCTATCCCCAGGGCCAACTCCTTGGCACGCTCGGCAGGGCCGAACATCACCACCGCCATGCCTACGAGTGGCGTCCACAGGATGAAGTGGACCGCCCAGCTGGCGTAACCGATAGTATCTAGAAATGCCATGTCGCTACAGCCCCACGACGGTGAGGAGTATCAGTAGCGCGCCCGCCACTATGGCGAGGGCGTATACGTTCAGGTTGCCGGTCTGGAGGCGTGAGCCGAGCCAGCCCAGGCCGCGGGCCAGTGAGCCCACCCCGTTCGCCGCCCGGTCCACGATCCCATCGTCCACGTACCGCCAGAGTGCCCGGGAACCATTGACGACCGGCCGCACGATTACGGCATCGTAGATCTCGTCGACGTACCACTTGTCGTATAGCACCTTGGCGAAGCCGCGGTAGGGCGGCGTCTCCACTGCCGGCTTCCGCTCCTGCTTGCCCAGCCACACGGTGGTGAGGGCGATGATAACCATGGCTATCATGAAGGCCACAGCGGCCCAGAACGCCTCGCCCCCGCCGAACGGTCCGACCTCGAGCAGCTCGCCCACCCTGGTCCGGAACACGTTGTCGGCGGTAGCCGTCACCGGCGCCAACCAGTAGTGCAGCCACTCCGTGTGCCACGGCGGGATCCAACCCAGGATTGGGGTGGCGGAGATGGGCCTGGGGATGTTGATCCAGCCGCCCACGATGGACAGCACGGCCAGTATAGCCAGCGGTACCCACATCACCGCCGGTGCCTCGTGGATGTGCCTGCCGCCCGGGCCGCTCCGGTTCTCACCGTGGAAAGTGAGGATCATGAGCCGCGTCATGTAGAACGCGGTGAGCATGGCAGCGATGAACAGGATTACCCAGACCAGGGTGAAGACGACCTCGAAGGGTCCCTGGGCGTGGGCCGCCGCCATCCAGATGATCTCGTCCTTGGAGAAGAACCCGGCCAGGGGCCAGACCCCGGCAATGGCCAGGGTTCCGATCCACATGAAGATCCACGTCTTCGGCATGAATCTCTTCAGCCCGCCCATGTTCCGCATGTCCTGGGCGTCCCAGTCCTGATGCGTCTCGTGGAAGGCATGGTGCATGGCGTGGATCACCGCGCCCGCGCCCATGAAGAGCAGCGCCTTGAAGAAGGCGTGGGTCATGAGGTGGAAGATCCCCGCCGCGTACGCGCCCACGCCCACGCCCACGACCATGAAGCCGAGCTGGGACACCGTGGAGTAGGCCAGCACCTTCTTGATGTCGGTCTGGACCAGCCCGATCGTGGCGGCGAACAGGGCGGTCACCGCGCCCACGATGGCAACCGTCATCATGGCTGTCGGTGACAGGGCGAACAGCACGCTTGAACGGGCGATGAGGTACACGCCCGCCGTCACCATGGTGGCCGCGTGGATCAGGGCGCTGACCGGTGTAGGACCGGCCATGGCGTCCGGGAGCCACACGTAGAGTGGGATCTGGGCGCTCTTGCCCACCGCACCAAGGAACAGGAACAGGGCTATGGCCGTGACCACGGCCCCGCCGTAGACGAACGTCTCCGGCGCGGCAGCGAATACGCCGACGAAATCCAGCGTGCCCACATGGGCGAAGATCATGAACATGGCGATCAGGAGACCGAAGTCACCGATCCGGTTCACGATGAAGGCCTTCTTCCCCGCGTCCGCTTTCTCCCTGTCCCTGAACCAGAACCCGATGAGTAGATAGCTGCACAGCCCCACACCCTCCCAACCTACGAACAGGACGGGGAAGTTCGCGCCCAGCACCAGCGTGAGCATGAAGAACACGAAGAGGTTCAGGAACGCGAAGTACCGCGCGTAGCCCGGATCGCCCTTCATGTAGCCCACGCTGAATACGTGGATCAGGAATCCCACCCCGGTGACTATGAGGGTCATGAGGATGGACAGCTGGTCCAGCTGCAACGCCGCGTCGACCTGCAGGTCCCCTACCGGCATCCATGACCAGTAGCTGCGCACTATGGGAGCAGTGAGCTCCGCGCCGAACATGCCGATGAAGTTGACGACGGCTATCAGGAATGCCAGCCCCACCACGCCTGGTCCCACCCAGGTGGAGACCCCCTTGTTACCGGGCGTGAATAGGGCGACGGCACCGTTGATCAGGAAGCCGACGAGGGGCAGCAGGACGATCAGGCCGAGCAGGGTCGGCTCGAAGTTCTCCACGCTACCACCTGAGCAGGTTGAAGTTGCGGATGTCGACCGTCTCGAACAGACGGAAGATCGATATGATTATGGCCAGTCCCACGGCCGCCTCGGCCGCCGCCACCGTCATCACGAAGAAGACGAAGACATGGCCCTCGATCCCGATCTGCTGCGCCAGGGCGATGAAGGCCAGGTTCACCGCGTTCAGCATCAGCTCGATGCACATGAACAATATGATCGCGTTGCGGCGGATCATGACGCCGGCCACGCCGATCGAGAAGAGGACGCCGGACAGGACAAGTGACTCGGTGAGCATCTCAGACCCTCCGCTTGGCCAGCAGCATGGCCCCGATGATAGCGGCCAGGAGCAGGAGCGCGACCAGCTCGAAGCCGACCACGTACTCGTCGAACAGCGTCATGGCTATGGCGCCCACCACTCCATGCTCTTCCGCCGCCGCCTCCGGCAGCACGCCGGGTCCGGACACCGCCAGCTCCTCGAACTCGAGGAAGGTGCGCGCTATCAGCCAGAACATGAAGCCGGCCAGCACTGAGCCCACCGTGATCCACCCCACGTTCCGGATGTCGGTGCGGTAGTCGTGGCCCAGGTTCAGCAGCATGATCACGAACAGGAACAGCACCATGATGGCGCCGGCATAGACGATTATCTGGATCACCCCTATGAAGTGGGCCTGCATCAGGACGAACAGGACACCCAGGCTGAACAGGGTGAGCACCAGTGACAACAGGCTGGCCACGGGGTTGCGGCCGCCTACCATGCCGGCCGCACCACCGATTGCCAACGCCGCGAAGACCCACCAGATGAATTCGGTCATTATTCCGACAACGGATCGCTTGGATCCCACAACGCCGTGACCGGGTGGTCCTGCGCCATGAGACGGTCTAGGTCGTATACGAAACGCTCCCGCGTGAACTCCGCCGCCTCGTAGTCCTGCCCTACGTGGATGGCTTCCACCGGGCAGACCTCCTGGCACATGCCGCAGAAGATGCAGCGGTACTCATCGATCTCGTACACGATCGGGTACCGGTTGCCCTGGTCATCCTCGCCAGGCACGAGCCGGATACAGTTCGCGGGACATATGGTCGGGCACAGCCCGCACGCTACGCACTTGGGCCGCCCGTCCGCATGGACCTCCATACGGTGGGTGCCCCGCCAGCGAGGTGCGATGCTGGGCTTCTCGTCCGGGTACTGGTGGGTCACCGTCTCGGTGTTCACCAGGTGCCGGAAGGTGAGCGCCATGCCCTTCAGCGCCGCCCGCACATACGACGTCCCCTCTTCCGGACGCCGGACCTTCTTGACTCCGATGCCCATTGCTACTCCTCCCCTCGGTCCCGTGGCGTCAGCGCAGAGCCGGCTCCGATCAGTTCCTCCCGATCGACCACCACCGCCTCGGGCACCACCGGCGGCACGGGCCTCTTGGCGGAGCCACCCATGATCACCCGGTCAGAATCCACCAGGTACAGGAAGACGAACGTGGCGATCAGGTTGATGGCTGTGAGGATCAGCCCGTATCCCAGACCGTATGGCACAGCCAGGCTGTCCAGCGCCAGGATGGACACGGCCATGAGGACGATGTAGGCCAGTGCCGTGGGCAGCATGACCTTCCAACCAAGGTCCATGATCTGGTCGTAGCGGAATCGGGGCAGCGTCCAGCGGACCCAGATGAAGACGAAGGCGAAGAACAGTGTCTTGATGGCGAAGGAGAAGAAGGTCAGGATCGTCTTCCATACCGCCGGCTCGGCCCCGGCCACGATGCCCGGCGCCACCACCACCATGTTGTCGCCCCGCCAGAACGGTATGTCCCAGCCCCCGAAGAACAGCGTGGCCATGAGGGCGGATGCCGTCAGCAAGTGGGCGTATTCGCCCATCATGAAGAGGGCGAACCTCATGGAGGAGTACTCGGCGTGGTAGCCCGCCACCAGCTCCGCCTCCGCCTCCGGCAGGTCGAAAGGCAGCCGGTTGGTCTCTGCGAAAGACGAGACGACGAACAGGAAGAAGGCCAAACCCAGCGGGAAAGCGAACCAGATGCCCAACGTCTCCGGCGCCACGCCCGCCACCGCCGCGTCCACGCTCCGCTGCTGGGCCCAGACCATCTCCGGGATGGTGACGTTGCCCACGATCATGAAGATGGGGATGAGGCTCATCCCCAATGCCACCTCGTAGCTCACCATCTGGGCCGAGCCCCGCAGTCCGCCCAGGAGACTGTACTTGTTGTTCGACGACCAGCCGGCCAGGAAGATGCCGTACACGCCGAGGCTCGAGAAGGCCAGGACGAACAGGATCCCGATGGGTACCGGTGCCACGATCATCTCCACCAACCCCCACGGTGTGGGAAGGGGCGCAGCGAAGGGTATCACGGCGAAGAGTATGAAGGCAGGCGCCATGGAGAGGACCGGGGCCAGCACGAAGTAGAGCCGGGATGCCTGTCCGGGCAGTGTCTCTTCCTTCAGGAAGTTCTTGAGCCCGTCGGCGATGGGCTGGAGCAGGCCGAAGGGTCCGACCCGGTTTGGGCCGAGCCGGTCCTGGATGAACGCGCTGACCCGCCGCTCCGCCAGTGTCATCATGGCCACCGCCACCACCACCACCAGGAAGGCAATGACCGCCTTGACCAGCGAGGTCCAGAAGAAGGCGGTATCGGTGAGGGCGCCGATATCGTGGAGCTGTTCCATCACCCCTCCTCCCCGGCCCGCAGCCGCACGGGCTCATTGAGCATGGAGCCCAGGGTGCCCAGCACCGGATAGCTCAGGCCGCTGAACGGGTCGTACAGCTCCGCCAGCCGCAGGAACGCATCCCCCGCGGAGGCGGGCGCCACCCCATCCTGCAACCCTGCCAGGATGACGCCCAGGACCTGCCAGGCCGGCCGGGCCATGGGCGGCGGATTGAGCGCCGGCCAGAAGCGCTGGACCCTACCTTCGAAGTTGGTGAACGTACCCTCCTGCTCGGCGAAGCTGGTGAGCGGCAGGAGGAAGTCTGCCTTCTCCAGCGTGGGACTGATGACCGCACCCATGTAGACGACCAGCTCCGCATCCGCCATGGCCTTCGCCGGCAGGTCCGCCAACGGATCGCCCAGGACTATCAGCGCGGAGGCCGGTGGCGCCAAACCGCCAGCAGCACTGTCGTCGCCCACGCGCCGGAACCCGAGAGCGTCCAGGCCGCGGGTATTGGCCGCCAGGTCCCGGCGGCGGGCCAGCTTCTGGAACCCCGGGAGCACCACTTCAGCTGCGGCCCGGGCCGCGCGGTAGACGGCGTCATCGCCCCCGACGACCTCCTGGACCCGTTTCAGCAGGCCGTTGTCCTCGTTCCCGTGGTGCGGCGAGCCGATGACCTGGATCCCGCCCGACACGGCGCGCAGCCGCTCCAACAGGCCCAGGATCGCCTCCTGCCACCCTACCGGCACCGGCACGCCGTCCCGCCGCATCATGGGCGACTCGAGGCGGAGCTCGGAAATGGTGGCCCGGTCGGGCAGCGCCGCGGGCGGTAGTGCCGAGCCGTCACCTTCGTCCGCCTCCAGGCCTGCAGGCGCGGGCATGCCGTACGGGTAGGGCGCAGTGCCCCGGTTGATCCACTCGTACCGGTAGCGACCGTAATCGCACATCCAGTACGAGTTCACCTCCGGGTTGTGACGCGGCTTGAGCCGCTGCACCAGGTTGTCCCGGGTGTCCAACGTGATGTTGCAGCCCTGGGAGCAGTTGGGGCAGATGGACGGCGTCCGGTCCAGGTCCCAGGCCCGGGCCTTGTGGAGGAAGTCCTTGGACAGGAGCGCCCCCACGGGGCAGATATCGATGATGTTGCTGGCGAAGGGCGAGCCGTCCAGTCCTTCGCCGAAGAAGGTGTCGATGACCGAACGGTTCCCGCGCTGCACCACGCAGAGCCGGTCGTCCTCGGCTATCTCCCGCATGTAGCGCACGCATCGGGTACACATGATGCAGCGGTCGCCATCGTAGAGGACGTCGGCACCGAAATCATCCTGGCCCAGCACGCGCTTCGGCTCCACTGAGCGCCCGTGCTTGCGACCCTCCTGGTACACGTAGTCCTGGAGCTTGCACTCGCCCGCCGCGTCGCAGACGGGACAATCCAGGGGGTGGTTCACCAGGTAGAACTCCAGGACGCCGGTACGCGCCTCTTCCGCCAGGGGCGCGTCGGTCTGGATGACCGCGCCGTCCGCCACCGGGGACACGCACGCAGGCACCAGCTTGGGCGCCCCTTCCATATGGACCAGGCACATCCGGCACATGGCAGGCGCCGACAGCGCCGGATGGTAGCAGTAGTGGACGATCCCGATCCCCATCTGTTCGGCGGCGTCCAGGATGGTGGTGCCCCTCGGCACCGTCACCTCCTGGCCGTCGATGGTGCAGGTGATCTGGTCGCTAGCGTCGCTTCGGTTCGCCATTCTGTCTCCCGCCCTCACGCCTCAGCCGCGGCGGTCCCCGCCGCGGCCGTACCGGCTCCTGCCCGACGGCCACCGACCAGACGGTCGATGTCATCGGGGAACTTGTTGATCCAGCTCACGATGGGTGCGGCTGACGAGTCGCTCAGCACGCAGATCGTGGTACCGGTGACGTTCTTGGCCACTCCCAACAGCGTGTCCACGTCCTCCAGGGTGCCCTGCCCGGCCTCGATCCGCCGGAGTATCGAGACCAACCAGCCGGTCCCCTCCCGGCACGGCGTGCACTGGCCGCAGCTCTCGTGGGCGTAGAACTCGACCATGCGCCGGACCTGCGTCACCATGTTCGTCTGGTCGTCCATGACGATCATGGACGCGGTCCCGAGCATGCTGCCCGCTTCAGCCACGCTCTCGTAGTCGCATGCCAGGCCCTGGATCTCATCGGCCGTGAGTATCGGGACCGAGCTGCCACCCGGAATCACCGCCTTCAGCTTGCGGCCGTTCCGGATGCCGCCGCACACGTCGAAGATCAGCTCGTCCATGGGGAAGCCAAGGGGGAGCTCGAAGTTGCCCCGCCGCACCACGTGCCCCGACATGTTGAACAGCTTGGTGCCCGGGCTCTTCTCCGGCCCCCACTGTCGGTACCAGGCACCACCGTTCGTGACGATGTGGGGGACGCTGCAGACCGTCTCCACGTTATTGATGGTCGTGGGGGCGGCAAACAGGCCGCTGGCTGCCGGGAACGGGGGCTTCACCCGCGGCTGGCCCCGACGTCCCTCCAGAGAGTTCATGAGCGCCGTCTCCTCGCCGCAGATGTAGGCGCCGGCGCCCAGGTGGATCGTCACGTCGATGTCGGTGCCCGTGCCGAGGATGTTGGAACCGGCCAGGCCCTTCTGGTACGCCTCCTCGATGGCGCGGCCCAGGATCAGGGCCGGCTCGAAGAACTCGCCCCTGATATAGACATAGACGTCCTGGGCCCGGATCGCGTGGGCCGCTATCAGCGCGCCTTCGATCACCTGGTGCGGGGTCCAGCGGATCAGCTCCCTGTCCTTGAACGCGCCCGGCTCCGACTCGTCGGCATTCACCAGCATGTAGTGCGGGCCCTGCTTGTCCCTGGGCATGAAGCTCCACTTCACGCCGGCGGGGAACCCAGCGCCGCCACGGCCGCGCAGACCCGACGCCTTGACCTCCTCCACCACGTCCTCGGGGGCCATTTCCAGGGCCTTCTCCAGGGCGGCGTACCCGCCCAGCTTCCGCCAGCCTTCCACGGTCCGGGAGGCCGGATCGCCAAAGCCCCGGCTCATGACCCGGACCTCGCGCTCGTGTGTGTACGGATAGGCCACCGCCCCTACCCCTCCCCTCTCGGCTTCTTGGACGTGGGCTTTGACCTCGACTTCGCCTCGGGCTCCCACCTCGACTCCGTCTCGAGACCGGGTCCTGAGCTCGCCCGGTCCGTGCCACCATCGGAGGCCGGTGCTGTGCCGCTGGCCCGCAGACGGGCCAGGATCTCGGGCACGTGCTCGGGCTCCACGTTCTCGAAGTAGCGGTCGTTGATCTGGACCACGGTGGGGAAGCCGCAGGCGCCCAGGCATTCGGCTTCGATGACGGTGAACTCCCCGTCCTCGCTAATGGTGCCGGGCTCGGCGCCGGTGTGCTCGAGGAACGACTTGAAGACGTCGTGCCCGCCGCACAGGTTGCAGCTGACGTTGGTGCACACCTGGATCAGGTGCCTACCCACGGGCCGCTTGTTGTACATGGTGTAGAAGGTGGCCACGCCCCGGACGGTGGCCGGCGTCTCTCCCACAACTTCCGCCACCCGCTCCAACGCCTCTTGTGAGAGGTGGCCCCTGATCTCCTGCGCCAGGTTCAGCACCGGCAGGAGCGCGGCCCGGCGGTTCGGATACCGCCGCAGGATCTTCTCCAGTCGCTCCCTGTACGGGCCCTCGAACAGGGGCGCCTCAGGGTCCCGCTCCGCCCGCTGGTACGGATACGCGGTCACGCCCCCGGCGTCCCACCCCTCCGTGGGCTGCTCGCCCACGTAGTCCACACCCCGTACCTCGGATTCGGAGAGGTCGAACTCACCGGTCTCCCCGGCCCATCCCGGATTCTTCATCCCGTCGTCCGCAGTGGAAGTCGATTTCGTGCCCTCGTCGCTCACCGATCAATCTCTCCCAGGACAATGTCCAGGCTCGCATTGGTGGCGACCACGTCCGCGTACAGGTGTCCCTCCACCATTTGTGGAAGGGCACTCATGTTGACGAAGCTGGGGCCCCGCACACGCCAGCGGACCGGCTTCGAGCCACCGTCACTGACCACGTACATCCCCAGCTCGCCCTTCGAGCTCTCGACGCCGAACCAGGACTCGCCCGGCGGCGCCTTCACGCCCTCCATCACTATCTTGAAGTGATGGATCATGGACTCCATGTCTGTCATGGCCGCGGTCTTGGAGGGCAGGATCACACGCGGGTCGTCCACATTGATCGGTCCGTCGGGGAGCCGGTCCAGGGCCTGCCGGACGATCCGCAGGCTCTGGCGCATCTCCTCCATCCGGACCAGGTAGCGCTCGTAGTTGTCGCCGTGCTCACCCACGACCACGTCCCAGTCATAAGTCTCGTAGTCGTAATACGGCCTGTCCTTGCGCACGTCGTAGTCGATGCCGGTGGCTCGGAGCAGCGGGCCGGTGAGGCCGGCGTCGATGGCGGCCTCGGCGGATATCACGCCGATGTCCTTGTTACGCCCGATCCACAGATTATTGTTGCTCAGCAGCGTCTCTGTCTCGTCCAGCGTACGGGGCATGGCCTCGTCCACGAAGCGACGGAGCTCGTCGGTGAAGCCGGGTGGCAGGTCCGCCATCATGCCGCCCACCCGTGTCGAGGATGTGGTGATCCGCGCTCCAGTCAATGCCTCGTGGAGGTTGTGGATCTCCTCCCGGCGCTGGAACGTGTACAGGAAGACTGTCATGGCGCCTATGTCCAGCGCCGTGGTCCCTATCCAGAGCAGGTGGCTGAATATCCGGTCCAGCTCCATGAGCATGACCCGAACCACCTTACAGCGCTCGGTGATCTGGATGCCCATAAGCTTCTCCACCGCCGCCACATAGGCGATGTTGTATATGAGCGGCGCCAGGTAGTCCATCCGGTCGGTGAGCGGGACTACCTGGTTCCAACAGCGGTACTCGCCCAGCTTCTCGAAGCTGGAATGGAGATAGCCGATGTGGGGCGTGCAGCGGACCACCGTCTCTCCGTCCAACTGAAGGACGAGCCTCAGGACCCCGTGGGTGGCGGGATGCTGCGGCCCCATGTTGAGGAGCATCCGTCGGCCCTTCAGGTCCGGGTCGACGCCCTCGGGCAGCACCGGCGAGACCACCGGAGGCATGCTACCCTGCTCTACCTCTCGAAGCCCTGTCCGGGTCACCTCGTACTCCACCGTGCGCTTGCTCATTCCGGCTCCTCGGCGCTGCTGCCCGCGTCCCGCGGGTCCCGGGATTGCTTCACGTCCTCCGGAAACTCGACGCTGCCCGGAGCGTGCTCCTGGGCTTGGCTCGCTTCCCACTCCCCTATCACCGCCAGCTCAGCCTGGGTGTAGTAGTCTGACAGATCGAAGGACAGGGCTCGCCGCGTCTGCTCGGCACGGCTGAACCGGCCGCGGAGGGGAAAGTCCTTCCGTAGGGGGTGTCCTTCCGCGTAGTTGTCCGGCATCATGATGCGCCGGAGGTCGGGATGGCCGCTGAACTCTATCCCGAACAGGTCGTAGACCTCGCGCTCCAGCCAGTTGGCCGTGGACCAGATGGGCACCACTGTGTCGATGCGGAGACTGTCCAGCGGCAACTCCGCCTTCACCCGCAGAGCCCGCTTGTTGGGGATGGACCAGAGCTGGTAGACGACCTGGAGCGGACGACCGCCGCCGTAATCTACCGCCGTCAGGTCGATCAGCAGGTTGTATCGCTGCTGCCCGTCCTCCTTGAGCCAGCGCAGCAACTCCACGTTGCGACCGGGCTCGATGAAGGCCACGTGCTCGTCGCCAGCTTGCAGCTCATGGTGCAGAACGGCGTCGCCGAACTTCTCCAGCAAAGCGGTAACCGATGGATGCGACTCGGCCGCCGGGGCTCCTCTGGTTGGCTCGATCCCTGCCGTCCGTTCAGGTCCGGATTCCAGGCCCTCAAGGCCCTTTTCGAGTTTGTCCGTCATATCAGGGCCGCCGGTCCCGGGGTCGCGCCAGGGCTCGTGTGCTCACCAGCCCACTGGCTCGGTTCTGGTTTGTCGAGTTGCCGAACGGTCCGGCGATCTGTTCGATCACCTCCGGCGGCAGGTTCGGCCGCCCGGTACGCTCCGGGTCCTCGTGACGCAGCGCCTTGTGGACGTCTGCCTGGATAGATTCGCCCTTGACCTTCTCCTGGAGCATCAGGATCCCGTAGATCAGACCCTCCGGACGCGGCGGGCAGCCGGGCACGTACACGTCCACAGGGATGATCGTGTCGATGCCCTGAACCATGGAATAGACGTCGAAGACACCACCCGTAGACGCGCACGCGCCCATGCTAATGGACCACTTGGGCTGCGGCATCTGGTCCCAGACCCGGCGGAGCACAGGCGCCATCTTGTAGGTCACCCGCCCGGCGCAGATCAGCAGGTCGGCCTGCCGCGGGCTGAAGCTCATCCGCTCCATGCCGAACCGCGCCACATCGTAGCGCGACGCATAGCTGGCCATCATCTCGATAGCGCAGCATGCAGTCCCGAAGGGCATGGGCCACAACGAGTTGCGCCGCGCCCAGTTGACCACGAAATCCAGCTTGGTTGTCAGGAACCCAGGACTGCCGTCCTTCTCGCCGCCAACCACCGGAAGATCCCGTCGCTCCCCTATTCCCATCGCAGTCCTCCCCTCTTCCACTCGTAGATCAGACCGACCGTCAGAACCACAAGGAAGATGGACGCCGCAAAGAACCCGCCCCAACCAAGCTCCCGCATCGACACCGCCCACGGGATCAGGAACACCGTCTCCAGGTCGAAGACGATGAACAGGATCGCCACCATGTAGAACTTCACGCTGAAGCGCTCGTGTGCCGTGCCCAGCGGGAGGATCCCGCTCTCGTACGGTGACTCCTTCACCGGGGTGGGCCGCAGCGGACTCACCAGCTGCGAGAAAACGATTATCACCAGGGCCATCCCCAGTGACAGCGCCAGCAGGATCAGGATCGGTATGTATGATCGCAACATCCGCGTGCCTTTCGGGCCTTGTGAAGACGTTCACTTGAACGGCCGCCGCAAAGTAGCCGGCCTGTCCGACGGGGTCAAGAAAGTTCGGCAGGCTATCTCCGGCTTGCCGAGCCGCGTCTCGAGCGCCTAGT
>SLCC01000148.1 GCA_007126035.1 Gemmatimonadota bacterium | reverse complement strand
TTGTCGTTCTCGAAGAACGCCAGGCTCCGGCGCGAGAACGGCGGCTCCCGTCGCGCCGCGCCCCAGACCACTTCCGCGGCACGCCCGGCGGCCAGGACCAGCTCCCGGGGCAGTCGACCAACGGGCGGCGAAACATCCAGCACCCGGGCGCAGGTGTCCACCAGCTCCCGGAGCGGCAGGTACCGCGGCCCGGCGATGTTGTACGTGCGGCCGGAGAGCCCGGCGGGCGCCTCCGCCGCCAGCCGCATGGCGTCCACCACGTCGGAGATGTAGATGGGGTGGCGGAGGTTGTGACCCTCACCGATGTACACGAAACGCCTCGACCGGACGCTCCGGACCAGCTTGGCCGTGCGCCGGCAGCCGTGGCCGTAGACCCAGGCCGGCCGGAGCACGACGAGGTCGAGCCCCGTGGCGGCCGCGGACCTGGACACGGCCAGCTCGCCCTCCAGCTTGGTCCGCTCGTAGATGTTCTCGGGTCTCATGGGCGCGTCCTCCCGCGCCGGCGGCGACTCCACGTGGCCGTAGACGCCCACGCTGCTGACGTGGACCAGCCGGCGGACGCCGGCCGCGGCGCACGCCTCCGCCAGCCCCCAGGCGGCTTCCACGTTGACCTCCCGGTACCGCTGGTCGCTGGCGGTCACCTCCAGGTGCGCGCTGGCCAGGTGGTAGACGGTGTCGGCGCCATCGACCAGCGCCGCCATGCCATCGCCATCCCGGATATCCTGCCGGAAGTAGCGGACCGTGCCCAGGCGAAACCGGCCAGGGTCAGGCTGCACGTCCACCGCCCGCACGTCCGCGCCATCCTGCGCCAGCGCCTGGACAAGGTATCCGCCGATGAACCCGGCCGCTCCCGTGACCACCACATGCCCGCTCATGGTCGCAGATCCGCCGCCGCTGGCTTCTTCGCCGTCACCCCCACCGCGTAGCCACCCCGGCCGGGGATCAGGCGGTCAAGGGACGAGAAGGCACGGATCAGGGGAAAGACCCGCCGGTAGGCACGGTACGCGCCGCCCACCGACTCCAGGTCGTTCGCGGAGCGGGGCGCGATCTCGCCCGCCGCCGGGCCGCCGCCGCGTCGCTTCCCGAGGACCTTCACGTACATGAAATTGATGGCAAGCTCGACCAGCTCGGTGAAGAAGCGGGAGTACGCTCCCCGCGCTTGCGGGTCCAGACCCACCCCCCGCAGCATGTCCTCCAGCTCCTCCGCCGTGTACCCCTGGACCGTGTGGCCGTACGCCGTCTCGTCCATGCCGACCCAGCGCTTCAGCACGGCAACCGGTAGCCGCCGGTTACCGCCGGGCGTGGTGACCAGCATCATGCCGCCTGGCGCCGTGACCCGGGCCAGCTCCCGGTTCAGAACCAGCAGGTCGTCCACGTGCTCGTGGACGTCCACCGCCACGACTCGATCGAACCCGCCAGCGGGGAACGGCAGGTCGTCGATCCGTGCACTGTGGACCGGGTCACCCAGAAGCTCCTCCATCTGATGGATTCCTGCAGCATCCAGTTCCGCCCACGTCCACTTGCCGCCCGCCGCCCTGAGGTGGTAGTTCAGGGAGCCGGGGTTGTCCCCATGCGTGATGAGCAGGCAGCGCTGCCGGTCGAGAGAGCCCAGCAGCTCCAGGAGCATGCCGACCTTCTGCCGTTTCTTGAGGCTCAGCTCGAACATCTCGAGCTGCCATGGCCTCCCTGCCCTAGCCGTTGCGGTCATTCAGTGGCGGGTTCCTGCGTCAATGGTTCCCATGGGAAGACGGAATATGTGACCCGTCGGCCAGCAAGCCATGCACACTCGGTGCCGGCGCATCCTGCCCTACCAGCGTCCGGACGCCCTCCCAACTCACCGCAGCGCGCCCGACCAGGGGCCTGCCGCGGGTGGATACGTCGCTGGCGCACCCGGTCCAGGCGAACGCGCGGGCGGCCACGGCGCTGGCACGCCCGTTGCGCCCGGACATGACCCGGGTGCGGCGAATCCCAGGAGGACATTCCATGTCAGAACGGCTCGCGCGGCAGCCGGCCCACGTGCTGCTCCAGACGGTGGACGAAGGCGCGGTGCTGCTGGACACCAGGGCCGAGGTGTACTTCGCGCTGAACACGGTGGGCGCCCGGATCTGTATGCTCCTCCGCGACCATGATACGCTGGAAGAGCTCTGCGGTGCGCTGGCCGACGACTACCCCGATGTCCCTTCGGACACGCTCCGCCAGGACGTCCGGGAGCTGCTGGACGACCTGGAGGCCCACGGGCTCCTGGAGCCTCGCCTCGAGGTGACCGGGCCGGCGTCGAACCTGGCCCGGGGTGACGATGCCACGGCTCCGTAGCCTGCCGCTACTGATCCGGGCGCAGTGGGCCCTGCTGCGGGCGCAGCGCCGGGTCCGGAGGGAACAGACCGGCGGCATCATGGCGCCGGCGGCGTCCGGTGCGGTCTGGCCTCCGGCGCCTCCGCTGGACCCGGCGCAGCTGCGGACAGCCCGGAGCATCGAGCGGGCGGTGCTCCGGGCGGGCCGACGGGGCCTGTTCCGCCCCCTCTGCCTGGTCCGGGCCCTGGCGATCCAGTCCATGCTGGAGGACCACGGGATCGGGGGCGGCCGGGTCCGGGTGGGCGTGCGGTTGGAGGACGGGCAGTTCCAGGCCCATGCCTGGGTCCAGCGGGGGAACCTGGTGCTGGGCGACGACGAAACGAACGTTACCCGCTATGTACCGCTCGAGGGCGGCGAGGTGACTCCCCTCCCATGAGCGCGATCCTGGGCCTGTTCGGCCCGGCGGCCGCCGGTGGCTCTGACCAGGTGCCGCGCCTCATGGCCACCATGGCGCGTCGGGGCACGGACTCGACCGATACGTGGCATGTAGCCGGGGGCACCCTGGCCGTCGCGCGCCACGCGTGGGAGGTTGCGCCGGGGTTCGCCGGGCCGGCGGCGGTCGTGGCGGAGGACGACCTGGTCGTCGCCGCCGACGCCAGCCTCTACTACCGGGACGACCTGCTGCGGGCCCTGCCACCGGGGCACCGCCCGCCCCCCACGGACTCGCCGGGGCACCTGATCCTGGCCGCCTGGCGCGCCTGGGGGGAGGCCGCCCTGGCCCGGCTCGAGGGGGACTTCGCCTTCATCCTCTACGACCGCGCCGACCGGCGGGTGTTCTGCGCCCGGGACTTCGCCGGCCGGCGGCCGCTGTACTACGCGGAGCTGGGGGACTCGCTGGTGGTCGCGTCCGGGATCGGCGGGGTCCTGGCCCACCCTCTGGTCCCGGACGACCTGGACCTGGCCGCCGTGGCCGAGACGGCGGGCGCCCTCTTCGCCGCGTCCAACGAGACCGTCTGGCGCGCCGTCCGCGGCCTCGGTGCGGGCCGGTCCCTGACGTGGCAGGGGCGTGGCCGAGGCGCCACGTTCCGCTGCGCGACCACCACCTGGTGGGAGCCACCCCACGTGGACTCCTCTCGGGCGACGGCGTTCGAGGAGGGGGCCGAGGAGCTCCGGTCGCTCCTGGTCGCCGCCGTGGCGGAACGGCTGGACCCGCAGGCCCCGACCAGCATCTGGCTCAGCGGCGGCTGGGATTCGCCGGCGGTCTTCGCCGCGGGAGAGGCGGCCTTCGAGGAGGGTCTGACCGGTCATGCCCCACGGCCGGTGTCCATCAGCTATCCGCCGGGGGACCCGGGGCGGGAGGATGAGCTCATCGCCTCGGTCATGGAGCGCTACGGCCGGGCCACCCACTGGATCGATATCGCCACGATCCCGCTGCTGGTGGAGCCCGCGGAAGCGGCGGCCCGGCGGGAGGAGCCGTTCGCCCACGTCTTCGAGCACTGGATCCGGGCCCTGGCCCGGGGCAGCCGGCGGGTGGGGGCCCGCGTGGGCCTGGACGGCAACGGAGGGGACGTGCTCTTCGCCGCGTCCCTTCTCTACCTCCCGGACCTCCTCCGCCGCGGCCGGCTCCGGGAGTTCCGGCGGGAGTGGGCGGCCAAGGGCCTGCCCACCCGCAACTGGCGGAGGCTCTTCGACCTTGCGCTCCAGCCGCTCTTCCCGGCTTGGGCGCGCGGGCTGGGCCAGCGGCTCCTCCCGGGGATCAACTGGTCGGGACCGTTCGACCCGGTGATCCCGGAGTGGATAGACGCCGGATTCGCCCGGCGAAACGGCCTGAGGGAGCGGGCGCGCCAGCACGCGCCGCCGCCCCGGGGGGCATCGCTGAGCGAGGCCGAGTTCCGGTACTACCTGACCCACCCCACCGGGCCGCGACTCGGGCTGGCGGCGAACGAGATCGTCCTGGAGGAAGGGGTGGAGGCCCGCTCGCCCCTCTACGACCACCGGGTCGTCCGGTTCGCCGCCTCCCGACCGGTGACGGAGCGGACCCGGGGGAACGAGACGAAACGCCTGCTCCGCCGGGCGTGCCAGGGCTGGCTGCCGCCGGCGTTCCTGGCACCGCGCCGCCGCCGGACGGGTGGGACGCGACGGTACGCCGGCACCGCCCTCCGGCAGACCCACGCCGCCTTCATCACCGGCGTGCTGGAGGAAACGGTCCTCGAGGAGATGGGGGTGGTGAGCGGCGAGGCGCTCCGGCGGCACTGGCAGGCGTTCCTGGCGGGCGACGGCCGCTACGAGCTTCCCCTGTACCTCACCTTCCAGACCGAGCTCTGGCTCCGGAGCCGGGGTTTTCCGCCGCCCGGTCGGCAGAGGCCGCACTGGCACGGAGTTAGCGTCGCGACTGTACCTGCGGCATCGCCGCGCTCACGCCGGTCGCATACCGGCAGAACACTCCCTCAGCAGGAGGCTTCATGTACGAGAAGCCGAAGCTCGAGCGTCTGGGGTCGCTCCGGGAGCTCACCCGCGGAACGAAGTGGTTGAACTTCAACGACGGGTGGGTCCTCGGCGACTCCGACGACCCCATCGGAGAACGGAGCTGATGCTCCCGTGCGGGAGGCCGCACCGTCGGTCTCCCGCGCGTCCGATGAAGCGGTGATGCAGGCCTATCCGGCCTTCGGCGGACTGCTCCGCTCGGCCCTCTCCTTTCCCGAGTTGCGCGCTGTCCATTCGGACAGGTGCGACTGGGAGCTGC
This sequence comes from Gemmatimonadota bacterium, assembly GCA_007126035.1. Lineage (GTDB taxonomy): Bacteria > Gemmatimonadota > Gemmatimonadetes > Longimicrobiales > RSA9 > SLCC01. The sequence continues at coordinate 4,442 of SLCC01000148.1, read as the reverse complement.
TGCAGGGGCCGGCCCGCGCACCGGACATGGCGGCGCCGCGGCTGGTGGGGGCGGAGCAGATCACGAAGTCGTTGCGGGTGCGTCTGTTCGCCCACGAAAGGGGGTGGCGGCTGGTATACGATGATACCGGCAGCTTCGACTTCCTGGATGGTGGGCGCCGGATAGTATGGTACCCCGCCGCCGACGCCGTGGTGGAGGCGGTGCGGCTGGACGTCCTGGGCCGTGTCCTTCCGCTGGCCCTCCAGATCGGCGGTGCGGGGGCGTTGCACGGCAGCGCGGTGGAGCTGGAAGCGGGGGCAGTGGCGTTCGTGGCGCCGAAGCGCCACGGCAAGTCGACCCTGGCTCGGGCCCTGGTGGCCGCGGGGGCCAGGCTCCTGAGCGATGACGTGGTGCCGATCCGGCTGGCGCCGTACCCGGTGACGTACCCGGGCGTGCAGCGGCTGCGGCTGTGGCCGGACTCGGCGGCATGGCACGGGGATGGGAGCCGGGCCGACGGGCCGGAGTCGGGCGGGCGGACGCCGGTCGAGCTGTCCGACCTGGAGCTGGCGGACCGTGCCACCCCTCTCCGGGCGGTCTACCTGCTGAGCCCCGTGCCCCCGGATCCGGCCAACCCAACCCCTGCGCGACGGGTCCCGCTCCCGCACATGGACGCGGCCCTGGCCCTGGTGACCCAGATGAAGGTGGCGAACCTCCTGGGCGCGGAGCAGGCCGGCGCCACCCTCGGCTTCTGCGCCGCGCTCGCCGGTGAAGTGCCGGTGTATCGCCTGGAGATCGTCCGGGACTTCCACCATCTGGAGGACGCGGTGGCGCGCATCCTGGAATGGCATGCCACGAGTCGCGCGACGTCCCGGCCGGCGGAGGCGACGTGACCACGGGCCAGCTCTCCCCCGCGGCCGAAGCGCCCCGGGACGGGATGCCGCCCCCGGACATGGTCGTGACGCTGGACGGCCTGACGAAGTCGTTCCCCCGGCGCACCGGCTGGCGGGAGCTGCTCCGCCATCCGCTGGCCCGGGAGACGGTGGTCGCGGTGGATGGGGTCTCCCTGGAGGTGCGGCGGGGTGAGTTCTTCGGGCTGCTGGGCCCCAACGGGGCGGGGAAGACCACCCTGTTCAAGATCCTGTCCACGCTCATTACGCCGGACGCGGGGGAGGCCTGGGTGGCGGGGTACGAGGTGGGGCGTCAGCCGGCGGGAGTCCGGGCCCAGCTGGCGCCGGTGGTCCCGGAGGAGCGCAGCCTCAACTGGCGGCTGACCGCGCGCCAGAACCTGGATCTCTTCGGTGCGTTGCACGGGCTCGGGAAGCGGGAGCGGGCGCGGCGGATCTCCGAGCTCCTACAGGTCGTGGGACTGGAGGGGACGGGCGCGAAGCTGGTGGCCGAGTTCTCCTCCGGCATGAGGCAGCGCCTGCTCCTGGCCCGCGCCCTCATCCCCCGGCCCCGGGTGCTCCTGCTCGACGAGCCCACCCGCAGCCTGGACCCCCTGTCGGCCCGCACGCTCCGGTCCTTCCTGCGCACGGAGGTCGTGGGGCAGCAAGGGTGCACGGTGCTGCTCGCCACCCACAACGCGGAAGAGGCGTTCGACCTCTGTGACCGGGTGGGCGTGCTGCACAAGGGCCGACTCCTGGCCACCGGCGGGGCGGACGAGCTGGCCCGTCGCTACGCCCGGGACCGCTATCGGCTGGTCGTCCGGGGTCCCTTCGGCCCGGCCCTTGGCGAGCTGGAGGCGGGCGGGGCCGTACAAGAGGTGGCGATCCCGCCCGGGGACTCGGACGGGTGGGTCGCCGTCGAGGCGGTGATCCCCGGCGGCGCCACCAGGGCCGCGGCGGTGCTGGCCTTCCTCGCCAGGGCCGGGATCGAGGTGGCGAGCTTCGAGCCGATCCGGGTCACGCTCGCGGACCTCATCGAGCGGATCGTCCATGGGCCCTCCGCCGGGGAGGCCGGATGAGCGCCGCCGTCCTGCGGGTGGGCGCCCTCGTGCGATCGGGCTGGCAGGCAGCCGCCAGCTATCGCGTGAACATGGTCCTGTCCATCGGGTCCCTCGTGTTGGCGCTGGTGCCGATGTACTTCATCGCCAACGCCCTGGACCCGCTCATGGCCGAGTCCATCGCCGCGGAGGGGGGCGACTACTTCGCGTTCCTCCTCATGGGTATGATCACGTACCTGCTCCTGGGCGCGGCGGTGAACACGCTGCCGGGCGCGCTCCGGGGCGGCATCGGGAACGGGACCTTCGAGGCCATGCTCGCGACCCCGACGCCCCTGTCCACGCTGCTGGCCGGGATGACCGGCTACGGCCTTGCCTGGACCGGCGCGCGCGCCCTGGTCCTGCTGGTCGGTGGCGTAGTGCTGGGGATGAGCCTCGCGCCGGGGCGGATCCTCCCGGCGCTGCTCATCCTGGTCCTGCTGCTGCTGACCTACCTCCCCTTCGGCCTCATGGCCGCCGCATCGGTCCTGGCCTTCCGGACGGCGGGGCCGCTGCCCAACATCGTACTGGTGGTATCGGCTCTCCTGGGCGGTGTCTACTATCCCACGCATGTCATCCCCACCTGGATCCAATCCATCTCCCAGGCGGTGCCGCTGACCTATGGCCTCCGCGCGCTGCGGCAGACGCTGCTGGAGGGGCTGCCGCTCCGGGCCGTGGCCGGCGACGTGCTGATCCTGGGCGTCTTCGCGGCGGCGCTCATGGCCGCCGGCAGCTACGCCTTCACGCGAGGTCTCCGCTATTCGAGGAGGGTTGGCAGCCTTGCCCACTACTGAGCAGGACGTGGCAGCCGGGCCCCGACCCGGCACGGACGGCGCCGTCTCCCTTGAGGCACGGACGCTCCTGCTCACGGCGGCGGGCTCTGAGGTGGACGATGAGCTGCGGGCGTTGCTGTCCGGAAGGATCGACGGACAGCTCCTCCTGCGCCTGGCCCTGCGGGAGCGGGCGGTGGTGGCCCTCGATAGCCGGATGTCGGGGCTGGGGATCGACCCGGGTGACGGCGAGTTCCGGGACCTCCTGCGCCGGCACGCCATGATTTCCGCGTTCCGGCAGCAGTACCTCCATGCCAGGCTGCGGGAGGCCGTCTGGGTGCTGCACGAGGCGGGGTTTCGCGTGATGCTGCTCAAGGGCGCGGCCCTGGGGACCACCGTTTACCCGTCCTTCGGGGATCGTCCCATGGGCGATGCGGACCTGCTGCTCCACGCCGCGGAGGCGAGGCCGGCGTTCGAGCTGCTGCGGGCCCGTGGGTGGTGCCTCGAGCAACCGCCGGAGCAGGAGGCGTTCTACGAGGGTCACCACCACCTCCCGCCCCTCTGCGACCCGGTCCAGCGGAGCGCCGTCCTCGAGATCCACACCAACCTCTTCCAGGAGTGGCACCCGTTCCGCATCCCCCTCGACGAGGTCTGGGAGGGCGCGGCCAGGACCAACATCGGTAGCACCCCCGTGTCGGTGCCAGGGCCGCACCACGCACTCCTGCACGTGTGCACCCATTTCGCGTGGTCGCACCAGGCCCGGAAGGGGTCGTGGCGGGCGTTCCGGGACCTGCACGCCCTGCTGGACCATGGCGCTGTGGACTGGGCGTCGCTCTGCCGGGAGGCGCGCCAGGCCCGGGCCGCCACCTGCTGCTACTGGACGCTGCGCCTCGCCGCGCGTCTCGGCCGGCTGCCCGTGCCCGACCACGTGTGGCCCGAGCTGCGCCCCCCCGGGAGCGAGGCCCTGCGCCATCGGGTCGAAGCGCATCTGACGGTGAACCTGTTTCCGGGGGACAACGCCTGCCCGTCCGTGCGGGTCGGGAAGAGGGTCTGGGAGATGGCGATCCGACCCAGGTGGTCCGGCCACGGGGCGGTGCGCCCCTGGGACGAGCCGTTCCGGGTGGGGGGGGAGGGGTCGGCGCCCGAGGGCGTAGCCCGGGCCCTTCGCTCCCACGTGCGTCGGCTGGGGGCCTGGCGTCGCTACGCGTCCGCCGTCCTCACCGACTGACCGGCTCCCGTCCCGCGCCCGACCGCAACTCGTTGCCAGCTCAGGCCAGCGTCAGCGCCGGCTCCTCGAGGAACGCCTTCAGCGTCTGGAGGAACCGGGCCCCCGTGGCGCCGTCCACCACCCGGTGGTCGCAGCTCATGGTCATCTTCATGCGCGGCCCGATCACCGCCTCGCCGTCCTCGACCACGACCCGCTCCTCCACCTGGCCCACGGCCAGGATGGCGGCCTCGGGCGGGTTGATTATGGCGGTGAACTCCTCGATCCCGAACATGCCCAGGTTGGAGATGGAGAAGGTGGCGCCCGTGTACTCCTCTGGCTTGAGCTTCTTCTCGCGGGCCCGGCCGGCCAGCTCACGGACCTCGGTGCCGATGTGCGCCGCACCCTTCAGGTCCGCGTCCCGGATGACGGGCGTGATGAGGCCTTCGTCGATGGCCACGGCCACGCCGATGTGGACCCGGTGGTGGCGCTTGATGTGGTCGTCGTGCCA
>SLCC01000043.1 GCA_007126035.1 Gemmatimonadota bacterium | reverse complement strand
CGGGGCCGCCCGAGGTGCGCGAGGTACGAATCGCACAATGGCGGTGCGCCACGGGGTCGGTCGTGCGATTGACTACCGTAGAGGTACTCAATCGCACGATGGGTCGGAATCGGGGCGGCGAAGTGGCTACCGACCCTGCGGCGCCTTTCCGGCTGCGGCCCAGCGACGGACGCCGTCGGCGCCGCCGCGGAACGAGTACGCCTCGTAGCCGGCCCTCTGCATCGTCTCGGCGATGTGGGCGGTCTGGATCCCGTGGGCGCAGTAGAGGACGTAGCGCCTGTCCCGGTCGAGCTTGTTGAACCGCTGTAGCAGCTCGTACTCGTCACGCTGCTCGGCGCCGGGGAGGTGCCAGTGCCGGTACTGGTGCTGGGGCCGGCAATCGAGGACGACGGCGTCGTCTGGCACGTGATCGATGAACAGGTAGGGCGCCACCAGGTCGGCGGGAGTGAGGGCACGCAGGTCCAGGACGCGCCGCTGGGCCACGGCACGGGCCACCACCTCCAGGTCGATGGCCGCCTCTTCCCGCTCGACGGCCGCCACGGCCGCCGCGGTCACGGGCTTGCCTGGCGCGATGGCGCAGTACTCCTTCACCTGCTCGGAGAGCACGGCGGTCCCGATATGCCTGGCTCGCTCGATGATATCCTGCTTGTCGAACCCGATGAGCGGCCGGAAGACGGGCAGGTCCGCCGCCGGCTCGATGGCCCTGAGGTTGGGCAGCGTCTGTGACGAGACCTGTCCCACGGCCTCGCCAGTGACGATGGCGTCCGCGGCCAGCTCCTGGCCCACGAGCGAAGCCGCCCGGTACATGAGCCGCTTCAGCACCACCTGCCAGTACCGCTCCCTGCTACCCTGTCTGAGCGCGTCGAGGGGCTCGGCGAAGTCGACGACGTGGAGCCGGGGGCGGGTGCCATAGCTCCAGTCGTCCGCCAGCACTTTCCCCACCTGGACCACGGCCCGCTCGTAGGCGTCGCCGCCCAGATTGCAGAAGACGTAGTCCTGGGCAACGCCTCGCTTGAGCATGAGCCACGCGGCCACCGCCGAGTCGAACCCACCCGACAGCAGGGTGATGGCCCGGCCCTCGACGCCCAGCGGCAGCCCGCCGGCGCCCGTGACCCGCTGGGAATACAGGTACGCCCGGTCGTCGCGGACCTCCACGTGGACCGCCACCTCCGGGTCGCCCAGGTCCACGCCGGCCGAGCCCTCGATCAGTCGGGAGCCCAGCCCGACCTGCACGTCATGGGAGGAGAAGGAGTGCCGCCCCGCCCGCCGGGCCCGTACGGCGAAGGTCCGGCCCCTGACGCGGTCGGCGAAGACTCGCCCCCCAGCCTCCACTATGTCCTCCAGCGTGGCTGGAACGACGATGTCGATGGGGCTGTACGAGCTGATGCCGAAGACGCGGGCCAGCGCCGGCAAAGGCCCGTCCGGCGACCGGACGTAGAGGCGGTCCCAGCCCAGCTCGACGTCGGGTGGCCCGTCGTCACCGCTGAGCGCATCTCTTACGTTGTCCCGTAGCCGGGCCATGAAGGCGGACCGGGTCCGCCGCGCCTTGATGAAGACCTCGCCGCCGAAGCGGACGAGAGTAAGCGATTCCGTTGTCATCGGGGTAGGTTAGGGGAAGACGAGACGACTGTGAAGGGGTGCGGGCGGGTTCGAAAGCCATGGCACCGCCCGTGGAGACGGGACCGAGAGATGAGACACGGGTTTTCCTGCCGGGTGGCTGAAATCGTCAGGAGCATTCCGCCAGGCCGCGTCGCCAGCTATGGTGCCGTGGCGGAGGCGCTGGGTAGTCCAGCGGCCGCCCGGGCAGTGGGCCGGGCGCTGGCGGGGCTGCCCGACGGGGCGGACGTGCCCTGGTGGCGCGTGGTCAACTGGCAGGGCAAGATAACCATCCCCAGGGCCGGACACGCGGCGCCGTTGCAGCGGGCGTTGCTGGCGGACGAGGGAGTGGGGTTCGATCATGTCGGCCGGGCGGACATGGCCCGGTTCGGCTGGCGGTTTCCGGAGGAATGGGATGACTGAGCCGGTGAAGCGGGCGGTGTCGCTGGCAATCCACGACGAAGATCGTCGCGTGCTGCTGGTGCAGCGCCCGCCGGACGACGAGGACCTGCCACTGGCGTGGGGGCTGCCCGCCGCGTCGCTGAGGCCCGGAGAGGACTGGGAGTCGGCCGTGAGACGGGCCGCCCGGGACAAGCTGGGTGTGAGCGTCGAGCCCCGCCGGGTGCTCCGGGAAGGAGACCTGGGCAGATCGGTATATCGGCTGGAGATGCGGCTATACGAGGCGAGCATCGTAGCTGGTGAGCCGTCCGTGCCGCAGCCGGCCACCGACGTGACACAATACGTCGACTGGCGCTGGGGCGAGCCGTCGGAGCTGGCGCCCGCCGCGTCGCAGGGGTCACTATGCTCGAGGCTGTACCTGGCCATGGAGTGACATGATATGCCTGCAAACCTGACTGCTCCATACAAGGCGGCGGAGGCGGCGTACAAGTCCGCCGTCACGCGGGAGGAGAAGCTGGCGGCGCTGGAGGAGATGCTACGGCAGATCCCGAAGCACAAGGGCACGGAGAAGCTCCAGGGCGACATCCGCTCCCGTATCGCCAAGCTCAAGAGGGAGCCCATCAAGAAGACGGGCGCCCGGACCATGAGCCACCGGATCCCGGCGGAAGGCGCCGGCCAGGTGGTGCTGGTGGGCCCGCCCAACTCGGGGAAGTCGGCACTGGTCTCCATGCTCACGGCGGCGGAGCCGGCCGTGGCCGACTACCCCATGTCGACCCGGGACGCCACGCCCGGGATGATGCCCTTCCGCGATGTGGGCTTCCAGCTGGTGGACCTGCCGCCCCTCTGCGACGAGCATGTGGAGCCCTGGGTCTACGACCTGGTCAGGGCCGGGGACCTGGCCTGGCTCGTGGTCTCCATCCAGGAGCCGCTGGAGGGGCTGGAGATGGTCGAGCGACTGCTGGCGGCCAAGGCCATCCGGCTGCTCCCCGACCCCGACGGCGGTGAGCCCGACGGGAGCGACCGACGCCCGGGCTGGACCTACCTGCCGGCCCTGCTCGTGATCACCGGTATGGACCTCCCCGGCGCCCGCGATGACCTGGAGGCGCTGGACGAGCTGATGCCACTGCCGTGGCCCCGGGTCACCGTCTCCACCGTCTCGGGGGAAGGGATGGTGACCCTGGGTGAGGCAACCTTCGAGGCGCTACGGATAATCCGGGTCTACACCAAGGAGCCAGGCCACGAGCCCGACCTGGAGCGCCCGTTCACCCTGCCCATCGGCTCCACCGTCGGCGACCTGGCCCGCACCATCCACGGCGACCTGGCCGAGGGCCTCAAGTTCGCCCGGGTCTGGGGCACCTCCGCCTTCGATGGTCAGAAGGTCCACCGTGACCACACCCTGGCCGACGGCGACGTGATCGAGCTCAGGGCGTGAGCCACGCGGTCACATCGCTCCGTGCTCCGTCCGGGCGATGATCTCGTCCTGGAGCTCCCGGCCCAGGTCGCAGAAGTAGTCGCTGTAGCCGGCCACGCGGACGATCAGGTCACGGTGACTCTCCGGGTCCTCCTGCGCGGCCCGGAGCGTCTCCGCGTCCACCACGTTGAACTGTACGTGGTGCCCGTCCAGGCGAAAATACGAGCGGACCAGGGCCACCAGCTTGTCCACGTCCCCGTCCTTCTCCAGGAGCCGGGGGGACAGCTTCTGGTTCAGCAGCGTGCCGCCAGTCCGCAGGTGATCGATCTTGGCCGCTGAGCGGAACACCGCCGTGGGCCCCTTCCGGTCCATCCCCTGGACCGGTGAGACTCCCTCGGACAGCGGCGCCCGGGCGACCCGGCCATCGGGGGTGGCGCCGGTGACGGAGCCGAAGTACACGTGCGCCGTGGTGGGCAGGAGGTTGATCCGGTAGCGTCCGCCCCGGGTGTTGGGCCGGCCGTCCACCGCGTCGAAGTAGGCGTCGAAGACGCGGCGCATGACCGAGTCGGCGTAGTCGTCATCGTTCCCGTACCTGGGCGTCCGATTCCGGAGCCTGGCCTGGAGGGCCTCGTGCCCGCGGAAGTCATCGCCGAGGGCGTCCATGAGCTGACTCATGCCCAGGTGGCCCTGGTCGAAGACGTGGTAGCGGAGCGCCGTCAGGGCATCGGTGATGGTTCCGAGACCCACGCCCTGGATGTACGACGTGTCGTAGCGAGGGCCGCCGTCGTGGTAGTCCCGGCCCCGGGCGATGCAGTCCTCGATCAGCAGCGACAGGAACGGCGCCGGCAGGTGCCGGGCGTAGAGCCGCTCGATCACGTTGCTGCCCCTGACCTTGACCTCGATGAAGTGGGCGAGCTGGCGACGGAACGCCTCGAACAGCTCGTCGAACGACGTCATGGTCCGGGCGTCACCGGTGGCCGGGCCCAGCCGGCTGCCCGTGGTAGGGTCCACACCGTCGTTCAGCGCCAGCTCCAGGACCTTCGGCAGGTTGAAGTAGCCGGTGAGGATGTAGGCCTCCTTGCCGAAAGCGCCCACCTCCACGCAGCCGCTGGCGCCCCCGGCCCGGGCGTCCTCCATGCTCTTGCCCTGCCGGACCAGCTCGCCCACGATGGCGTCGTGGTTGAAGATGGACGGCTGGCCGAACCCCGTCCCCACGATCCGGAGCGCCTGCTTCAGGAACCGGTCCGGGTTCTTCCGGCTGACCAGCACGCACGAGCTGGGCTGGAGCAACCGCATCTGCTCCACCACGTCAAGGACCAGGTAGCTGAGCTCGCTCACACCGTCGTCGCCGCCTGGCGTCAGGCCGCCGGTGTTGATCAGGGCGAAGTCGGTGTACGTCCCGCTCTCCTCCGCCGTCACACCCACCTTGGGCGGCGCCGGCTGGTTGTTGAACTTGATCCACAGGCACTGGAGCAGCTCCCGGGCCGACGACTCGCTCAGCGTCCCGTGCTCCAGACCCTGGCGGTAGAAGGGGAGCAGGTGCTGGTCAAGGTGGCCCGGGCTGAACGCGTCCCACGTGTTCAGCTCGATGATCACGCCCAGGTGCACGAACCAGTAGTACTGGATCGCCTCGTGAAACGTACGCGGCCGCTCCGCGGGGACACGGCGGCAGACGACGGCGATGCGCCGCAGCTCCTCCGCCCGCTCCGGGTCCGCCGCCTCCGCCGCCATGGCCTCCGCCGCCTCGGCATGCCGCTCCGCGTACCGGACCACCGCACGCAGCGCCACCCGCATGGCCTCGAGCTGCTGGCGACGTGGCCAGGCGCCAGCGTCGCCCACCTCGTCCAGCCCGTCCAGCGACTCCTGGATCTCACGGTCCAGGTCGGTGAAGCCATTGCGGTAGATCACGTCGCCCAGGACCGTGTGCCCCGGCGCCCGCTGCTCCATGAACTCGGTGAACACGCCCGCCTCGTACGCCGCGCGCCACTCCGGCGTCATGGCCGGGAAGAGCCAGTCCCGGATGTTGCGGCCCTGCCAGAACGGGATCACACGGTCCCGGTAGGCGGTCCGGACCTGGTCGTCCACCAGGTAGCGCGTCTTCTCGCGGCTGTTCAGCGTGTCCAGGTCCTCCAGGCTGTGGCAGCAGACCTCCGGGTACGTGGGCGTGGCCTTGGGCCAGGGACCCCGCTCGCCCACGATCAGCTCGCCCTCTCCGACATGGACGGCTTTGTGCTCCAGGACATGCGCCAGGGCACGGGCCCGGAGCAGCGCCGCCGACTCGGTCCGCCCACCCTCACCAGCATAGAACTCCGTCATGAGCAGAGCCCGCTCCGCCGACAGCGTCGGCACCGCGGCCAGGCTCTCCCGCCGCAGGCGTGCCACCCGGGCCGTCATGGTGGGGCTCGCCGCTTCCACATCGGCGGCATCGAGCGCACCAGCGCTCCCGGCGGCGGCGGACGTGGGGGTGCTGGCTGTCTCAGTCGGCTCGAACCTCTGCATCTCGGTCTCCACGTATGGTCACCTCCAGGCCCGCGGCCCGGAGCAGCTCCGTCATCGTCTCCAGCTCCGATGCTGACGGGGCACGAGCCCCCGGAAGAAGTTGGTCACGACCCATCCGCTCGTACTTGGATCGCCCCAGCGGCTGGTACGGCAGCAGGTCCACCGCCGGCCGCGGGTCCAGCGCCGCCAGCAGCTCACCCAGCCGCGCCACCGCCTCCCGCCCGTCGTTCACTCCCGCCACCACCGGCACCCGGACCAGCACCTCGGGTGAACCAGTCCGACGGCTAAGCTCCGCCACCCGACCCAGGTTCGAAATGATCAGACGGTTCGACACTCCGGTGAACTCCCGATGGGCCTCGTCGTCGGCATGCTTCACGTCGAACAGGAAAGTGTCCGCCAGCGAGGCGATCCGCTCCACCACCTCCCACGGCGCATGACCGCTCGTGTCCACCGTCGTGTGGATACCCGCCGCCCGGCACGCCAGCAGCATCGCCTCCAGGAACTCCGCCTGGAGCAACGGCTCACCACCGGAGAAGGTCACGCCCCCGCCAGATTCGTCGAAGACGGAGACATCCCGGCGGACCTCCGCCAGCAGGTCGGCCACGGCCACGTCCCGGCCCAGTATCTCCGTGGCACCGGACGGACACGCCGCCGCGCAGGCGCCGGCCACGGCGCACAGCGACGGGTCCACCACCGGCGTCGCCACGGCTACCCCGTCCCCGGCCAGGCGCAGCGCCCCCCGCGAACACGCCGCCACGCATGACCCGCACACGATGCACCGCGCCGCCCGGAACACCCGCTCCGGACCACGGGCCTGGCTCTCGGGGTTGTGACACCAGACACACGACAGCGGGCAGCCCTTCAGGAAGACCGTGGTGCGGATGCCACGACCATCGTGCAGGCAGAACCGCTGCACGTCGAAGACCTGCCCCATGATACCAGTGGTGCTGCCCATCCCCGAATATCCCGCCGGGAGTTGCGGCCCGTCAACACGGGCGGCTTCCCATGCCCACTCGTCCGGTACCCGTCGCGGTTGAGCAGGCCATGACAGCCGGCATCAAGACTCTGGACACCGGGGCAGGGGACTAGCTATATAGTAGAACCGGTCCGGTCCTCCTGCCCGAGATCCCAGCCAATGCGCCTGCCGATACCAGTTCTCATACTGGCCATCGTGGCCTTGTCCGCCGCGGCAGCCGACGCCTCGGCGCAGGCGGAGCGGAGGGTCCACTGGACGCTGGAGCCGCCCGCCGGGGCGGGAGTTGGAGGGGCCCTCGAAGTCCGACTGGATGCCCGGATCGATCGGGACTGGTACCTCTACGCTCCGACGCAGCCCGGGGCCGGCCCCTATCCCATGCGTGTGGAGGTCGACCCGGCCGGCGGCTGGCGGCTGGTGGCCGACATCCGCGCCCCCCGTCCTCGTCGGTTCCCGGACCGGAACTTCAACATGATTAGCGAGGTGTACCGGGGCACGGCGGAGTTCTTCCTGCCCGTGGCGTCCCCGCCTCCCGGGGCCGAGGCGCTGACGGTACTGGTCCGTTACCAGGCTTGCACCCGTACCTACTGCTTGCCGCCTCGCACCGACACGCTCCGCTGGGGCGACGCTGCGACAACTGGCGACATCGCACATACCGCCGCCGACCAGGCGCCAACAGCCCCCGCGGCGCCTGGCACCGAGCCGTCCGCGCCTTCGCCAGCGGATCCGGCTGCGGCTCCGGGCCTCCCTCCGGGCGAGGATCCGGTCGCCACCCCCGGCGAGCGACCGGGCGCGGACCCGGTCCCGGATCCTGACGAGCAACCAGGCTCGAGCCCGGTCGTGGATCCCGACGCTGGGCCTGGCGCGAGTCCCGTGTCAGCTCAACCCGAGGCCGCCGCCACTCCCGCCGGCGCCGACGTGGACGATCCCGCGGCCGTTGCTGTGGTGGTCCCGGCCCCGCGCGCGGGCGACGCGGCCGGCTCCGGCTCTGGCTCCCTTCTCCGGTTCCTCCTGCTGGCGGCGGCCATGGGGCTGCTTTCCCTCCTCACCCCGTGCGTGCTGCCGCTGGTCCCGCTGACGGTGGGCTTCTTCGCCCGGCTGGCCGGTGGCGACTCCTTGTTGGGCCCCGTCCCGCCGCGCGGGGGCGCGGCGGGTGGCGACGTCGTCGGAAGCGGCGCTGGCGCGGGGGAAGGGGCGCCGGCCGCCGCCAGCCGGTCCGGCCGGTAGGCCAGGCGCTGGCGTTCGGTCTGGGCATGGTGCTCACGTTCGCGCTGGTGGGCCTGGTGGTGACGGCCCTCTTCGGCGCGGCCGGCATCCTGCGCCTGGCGACGAACCCATGGGTGAACCTGGCCCTGGCGGGGCTCTTCGTCGCTTTCGGGCTGAACCTGCTGGGCGTCTACGAGGTGACCCTGCCCGCGGGGCTGACCACCAGGCTGTCCGCCATCGGTTCCGGCGCGGCGGCCATGAGCCTGGGGGCTCCGGCGTCGGGCTCTGCAAACGCCGGTGCTCCGGCCGGAGCCGTACTCGTCGGCGCCGCCGGTTACGGCTCCGGGTCGGCGCGCCAGGCGAGTCTGTTCGGCGTCGCCAGTCGGCTGGCGCTGCTGATGGCCATGGGCGGCGCGTTCGCCGTCACATCGTTCACCTGCACGGCGCCCTTCGTGGGCACGCTCCTGGTCCTTGCCACCCAGGGCGACGCGGGCTGGCCGCTGGCGGGTCTGGGCACGTACGCTCTGGCCTTCGCCACGCCGTTCGTGCTCCTGGCGCTGTCGCCCGGTGCGCTCCGGCGCATGCCCCGGTCCGGGGCGTGGATGCGCACGATGCTCCGGGCGGTGGGCGTGATCGTGCTGGCGGCGGCGCTGAAGTTCGTATCCAACGCCAGCATGGTGGCGGGCTGGGGCCTGCTGCCCCGTGAGCGTTTCATCGGCCTCTGGCTCCTGGCGGTCCTGGCCCTGGCCTGGGTCTTCCTTTCCGGGCTCCGGACACCGGGCGCTCGTCGGGCGCCGCGGCTGGTGGCGGCGGGTGTGGCCCTGCTCCTGGCCACGTGGCTGGCGACGGGGCTGGGTGGTCGTCCCCTGGGCGAGCTGGAGGCCTACCTGCCGCCGCCGGCCGCGGGGCATCGTGCCACGGAGGGCCCGACCCTGGCCTGGTGGCTGAACGACTACGACGGCGCCCTGGCGCAGGCCCGGAGCCAGGGCCGCCCCCTGTTCGTGGACTTCACCGGCTACACCTGCACCAACTGCCGCTGGATGGAGGCCAACATGTTCCCCCGTCCGGAGGTCCATGCCCTGCTGGACCGCTACGTCCTGGTCCGCCTCTACACCGACGGTCGGGGCGAGCCCTACCGCTCCCAGCAACGGTTCCAGGAGCGGACCTTCGGCACCGTGGCACTGCCGTACTACGTGATAATCAGTGGCGACGGCGCGCCCGTCGCCACCTTCCTGGGCATGACCCGCAGCACCCACCGCTTCGCGACGTTCCTGGATGACGGGCTCCGGGCTACGTCTTCCAACCAACCAACCGGGAGGCCATGATGCTCAAGTCGCGCCGCTGCCTGCTAATGGACCGAATCCGAAGCTCCGATGGCATTCGAGCGCGCCTGCGCGCCCCCTGCTGGGTTACGCCTCCTCGGAATAGCGCT
>SLCC01000117.1 GCA_007126035.1 Gemmatimonadota bacterium | reverse complement strand
CACAGCCCTGCCGGGGAGTTACTTCGAGCGGCTCGGAGTGCCCCGGCTGGCCACACAAACCTCAACTCACTGAACCGCCGGATGCGGACCCGCATGTCCGGTGGTGTGGGAGGGGAGTAGCGGCGATCCGCCGCTACCCCCTATCCCGATTGCCCGGCGCTCGACCCGTCTCACCCGCGTCCCCGTCTCGCTGCGCGATCCGGACGCGGGTTGAGCTGCGGTCCGCCTGCGGCGGATCCTCGCTCTCCTCGCTTCGCTCGGATCGACTCCCTTTGGAGCCAGTAGAGGCGTAGGTGGTGAGAAGGCCGGCTATCGAGCCTTGGTTCTCGGCTCGACTACCCGCCGGGCCGCAGTCCGCAGTCGATCACGCGCTCACGGCCGATCGAAGTAGTACGTCAAGCCAATGCTGAAATGCCGGTAGTGGCCGTCCTCGCCGGGGTTGAAGAGGATACCGATCTCGGGTCGGAGAACCCACCGGGTCAGGTCGGGACCCAGCCCGACTCCGATGTTGAAGGCGACGAGGTCATCCCGGGCTCGATCGGTGATGGGGATAAGGGCTTTGGCCGACCCATTGATCTCCGCGAATTCGAGTAGCGGGAGAGTCAGCAGAAGCGTTGGATGAACCTGGAATGTCTCGGAGGTTTCGATGCGGCCACCGAATGCGAATCCGACGGGGACGTAGACGGCGATGTGATCCGGCAGAAGCCCGAACTTGGGACCGAATCCCAACACGTTGGCAACTTCCCGGTCCGGGTCATCGTGCAACGTGATCCGCTCGTACTGGAGGCGGATGTCGGTCCGGGCCCCGACTCCGGTGGCAATCTGGAACCCGAGCTGGTTCTGTGCTCTGTCGGTATCGTCTTCATAGGAAAAGAAGACCGCGGAATAGGCCGGGGTGACCTCGATCCGATCCGGGCCCGCCAGTCGCGCGCTCTGCAGCTCGTTGAACGGCGCGGCGCATGCCGTGAGCAGGACCGCGGCGGCGGCCGCCATCACCGCCACTGTACGCACCGGCAACGGGCCATGGCAGGACGACCTCATCGCAATCCTCCTCTATCTGGTCACCACGGAGACCTCGCCCGGCCGGACCATGGAGGTCTCTTCATGTTCGACGATCTCGACCAGCCGATCGTTGCGCAGGCCGGTGGTAACATAGCGCCACTCGGCCGCGCCCGCGCCCCCGGCATCCGCGTTCCTGAGCACGAAGACCACGTCACGCTGGTCCCGCTGCGTCAGCGCCGCCCGCGGCACCAGCGTCCGCTCCGGGTGCGGACGCGCCTCGATCTCGGCCCGGGCGTACATGCCCGGCCGGATCCGCTCGCCCGGGTTCGAAAGCGTCAGCGTCACCCGCGCCCGCCGGTGCTCGTCCACCCGCGGGTTCACCGCCTCGACCACCGCCGCGAACACCTCACCCTCGAGACCCGTGCCGGGCACCACCCGACCAACCTACGGCTATGCCACCCAGCCCGATCAACTCTTGGCGGTTCTGGCCTATCGGGCCGATCGTCCTACCACCTTCCGGTGCCCTGCTACCTCCGGTGCAACGCGACCTCTGGAGAGAAGCCGGAACACGGAAAAGGGGAAGGCCGGAAAAAGGAAACCGGAAAACGGAAAAGGCGAAGCCGGAAACCGGAAAACGGAAACGGAAAACGGGCGGCGAGCCTCGGCGCGGTGCATACAGCCCTGCCGGGGAGCTACTTCGAGCGGCTCGGTGTACCCCGGCTGGATGCACAGACCTCAACTCACTGAACCGCCGGATGCGGACCCGCATGCCCGGTGGTGTGGGAGGGGAGTAAGGATTGGAGTCTCCGATAAACCCGGGGCGATTCACGAGTCGCGCTTCAGCGGGGTTTCACCAAGTGCTTGACGGGGTGTCGAGGAAATGGCGTTCACAGCTTGATCGCCTGATAGGACCAGTTGATGAAGAACCGCGCCCAAGGATCGACTCGGCGGATGGTCAGGATGACTCGGGTCTGTCCGGGCTCGACGAGAACATCGACCGGGTGCGTGCCGCACGTCTGTTCTACGTTGATGCAGCTTTCCAGGATCACCGCCGTAAACCGGTAGGTGTCGTCTGAGTCGTTGCGCACCCGTAGCTCCGCAAGGTTCCGTCCCTCCACCTGATGGACCCAGCTTGCGAGGGGCTGGCCGGGAACCGGGGGCGGTTGTGCCGGTCCGGGGCTCACTGCGCAGCCTGCCGAAAAGATGCCGACTGCGAGACACAGGGCGACGGCAGCCCGGACGGGTCGACGCGCTTCTCCTGACCCCGGCATGCTACAATCCTCCGCCCGCGGCACCACGTGTCCAGATCGCGACGACACCGCAGCGGGCGCTGGATCCGCCGAACTCCCCCGGCGTCGACGCGGGGCCGACATATACCTCGATCCCCTCGATGTCACCCGGCGGCACGAGGTTGATGGCCGCGCCGCTGTCTCCGGGTGAGTTGCCCCGGTAGACCGGGATTCCGTCGATATAGACGTCAGGTCCGCAGTTGGTCCGCGAATTCATGACCTGCATGCTGAACGCTGAGGGTCCGACTTGCGAGATTCTCATGCCCCGGTCGGCGACCAGGAGTGCGGTCTGGGTCGCGCCCCGCCGCTCGATCTCTTCCCTGAGGATCATGCGGCCCCACCCGCGCTCGGCCCGGTACCTGAAGTCCGCCAGCCGGCCAACGCGGTGGTCGGCGGAAGACGCGACCACCACGATGGGCTCCAGCTCGATGGGCCGCGTCGTCATCCGGATGTCGAGGCGAAGCGTCTCGCCGCCCTCGATGTCGATGCTGCCACTGGCGTCCTCGTAGCCCAGAAGGGTGGCCTCCAGGCGGGCCGCGCCCGCCGGGACGGCCGCGAACGTGAAGTTGCCATGGGTGTCGGTGATGCGCAGCAACCCAGCCGCACCGAGTCGCACGCTCACGCCGCTCAGTGGCCGCTCCGTTTCCCCGTCCACCACACGGCCGATCAGCCGTGCCCGACCACCGGCCGCCGTCGCCAGGGTCAGCGAAAGGTCGGCCCGTTGGACTGCGCCGTCGTCCAACTCCACTACGGAGCCTGGCGCCGCAAACTCGCGAAGCGTCGCGATGACCTGGTAGCGCGCCCCGGGTAAGCCGCAGACACGGAACGCACCTCCGGCGTCGGCCCTCTCCTCCCGCTCAAGGCCCCCACCCACGACCCGGACGACGGCGCCCGGGAGGGGCGTACCCGTATGCCTCTCCCGGACGGTGCCGTGGATCACGGCGGTCGGCTCCGTCGCCTCGGTCGGCTCCGGGCAACCCGCGAGCGCGGCCGCCGTTACGGGCGCGCGCAACGTGGTTTCCTGGTCACGGTCAGGTTCCACCGCGACCGTGCCCAGGAGTACTGCTTCCTCGAAGGCCGCGGGCCACTCCAGTGCCACTTCATACGTCCCCGCCTCGACGGCCGAAAACCGGAAGGAGCCGTCCGCGGCGGTGGTGTCCACGTGGGTGGTCCCGACCAGACGGATCACCCCGTGCCGGACGGGCGCGGCGCCGTCCGACGTCAGCGGTCGACCGGTGACCTCGGCGGTGGCGCGAGCGAACCGCACGGGATCACCGGAACCCAGGCCACGCACCTCCACGACCCGCCCGATCGTTTCACGGACCGACGCCACCTCCGGCGTGGTGCGCCAGTCTGCGACGACGACGCGAGGAGCGTGGATCCGCCAGGAGCGGACGATCCATGCGTCGTTCGGCAGCCGCTCGAACTCAAGCATGCCGCCGGCCGCCGCCGCCGTTGGTCCCCCGCCGCGGACGTACCGGTATTCCAGTGAGAGCAGGCCGGCAGTGGTCCGGTCCAACCAGAGGGTGCCGGCCACTGCGGGCGGCCCGGATCGGGCGACGGGGCGAAAGGAGAGACCGACCTCCCCCGACTCGCGGCCCGGAGTCAAGTGGAAGCAGTATTCGTCCAGGAACGGGTCCGACAGCAGCAGGTGCGCGTCGGGGGCGATGTATACGGTGGTATCGCCCGCCATCTGGATGAACCCCTGCGCCATGACGATCTCGGCCGCTGGGGTCCGGAACGGATAGCCGCGGAGCACCCGCCGAGGACGCACCCGCTCCGCGAGCACGGTGCCCGAGCGCACGTCCAGGTCCCGCTCGATGACGGCCGTGCGGAACATGACGTACGGGGCCGCCTCCGTCAGCACCACCGCCATCAGACCCTTGCGCGCCTCATCCCATAGCCGCGCCAGATCGCCCTCGGCGCCCCGGACGGGCGCGCAGCGACGGGCACCGCCGACCGTGATCCCTTCCAGGGCCACCGGTTCCACGACCGCCTCCACCGCCCGCTGCACCGTCTCGCCCTCCCCCAGGTCAAACGGCGCGGTCAGCACGGTGCGGTACCCGATCATCTCCACCGCCAGGCGGTAGCGGCCGGCTGCCGGCGCTCGCAGGACGAAGCGGCCCTGGCTGCCCGTGAGCCCCGAGGCATGGGTCCGGCCATCCGTGTCCTGGAGGTGGACGATCGCCCCAGGGATCGCTCGGCCGTCGTCGCTGGCGACGTGCCCCACCACCGTTTGGCCTGCCGCGCGTTCCGGCAGGCCAAACGCTCCCACCGCAGAGATGAGCAGGACCAAAGCGAGTCGCGAGGCAGTCCGACCATATCGATACATGCGTGCCTCCATCGAGCGGGCGCCGATCACGGCGATCCAAAACCAAGTCTCACCTTGGCGACCATCGTCTCGTGTGTCTGGTCATCTTCGTAAGACACGAGAAATCCGTTGTCTCGCCCCAGATTCCAAAAGTGATAAGCTCTATTCACTTCCGAAACCGCCATCAGTCGCGCCCTTGGGATGAATACAACTCGAAGAGCGTTGTTTTCAACTCCCCGTCTCGGATAACGTGCAGTATCTCGCCACTGGAAAGCCGAAATATGGCATCGGCGCGGCAAAGATTCCAGCAAAACCGCGTCAATGCGTTGACTACTATGATAGTCAGCAGGCGTCCCACCGATGTGCCGTCGCAATTGTAAAGCTCAATGGCCGGGCGGCCCAAATCGTAAATTGCAATTGCCCCAGCGGCAGTTCTAGTCATTAGCGTGGGCAAAAGAACTTCGCCCGGGCCCCCTCCTCGCCGCGCAATGACTTGGCGCACGACTCCCGTGCTGTCCAATGCGACAATCCTCGACACCCGACCGTCCGCAACCCATACGCTGCCAATCGGGGCATTCCACCACGCCCGTTATTGATTCCCAATCTACCATGCGGCTCTGGCGGACGGCGAAGCGCACTGCCTTTGCGGGGGCGACGCCGACTTGCGTCGAGTAGCATATGTGTGCTACTCTAAGAGCAAAGTCCTGCGAGAGGGAAGAGAATGGTTAAGAAGATTACGCTCCGTCAGGTCGGTGGGTCGATCGGGGCCACTCTGCCGAAGGACATGGCAGATCGCCTGCACGTGAAGCCCGGTGATGAGGTGTTCGTCATCGAGACGGGGCAGGGGATCCTGCTCACGCCGTACGACCCCACATTCGAGCGGGCCATGACGGCGTATCAGCGGACGGCCGGGAAGTACCGGAACGCACTGCGCCAGCTGTCGAAGTAGAAGCCATGGACGAGCCGGTCTGGCTGAACCGCATGATCATCGAGGCGGTCCACGCCGATCAGATCCGGGAGCACGGCGGGCAGGCGGGGCTTAGGGACGAGGGCCTATTGGAGTCAGCCCTGGCCCGTCCCCGCAACGTCTGGAGCTATGCTCCGGATGCAACCCTGCCACGGCTCGCAGGCGAATACGGATTCGGTCTGGCGAGGAACCACCCTTTTCTGGACGGGAACAAGCGAACGGCGTTCGTGGCCATGAACGTGTTCCTCATCTTGAACGGCTTCGAGGTCGAGGCTCCGGAGGAAGAGGTGGTGGAGGTCATGCTTCGGGTGGCTGACGGAAGCCTTGATCTGGAAGGACTCGTCCAATGGATCGCCGGCGCGGTTGTACCGTACGCAGAGTAGACCTTGTCGGGACGTCCTCGCAACGCTCCATCCAGTCGGGTTACAGTTCGGGTAACAGTGGCTGCCGGGGCAGAGAAGTAAGCTGTTTGCCGGTAATGCGATAGGTTGGCGCGCTACGCCGATGACCGCAATGTATATGTGCGGTCGAAGCGGGTGGGGGAGCGAGTGCTGGCCGCGCTGCGGCAGAAGTACGCGAAGCTCAAGCTCGGGTCAACGAGGAGAAGAGCACGGTGGCGCGGGTGTGGGACCGCAAGTTTCTGGGCTACAGCTTCTGGGTAGCCAAGGGAAAGGTGGTCAAACTCCGCGTGGCGCCGAAAGCCCTTGGAGAGATGAAGCAGCGCGAACGGCGGATCACACGCCGGAACGGCGGACGGAGCATGGAACAGGTCACGGCGGAGCTCGCGGCGTACCTGCGCGGCTGGAAGGAATACTTCAAGCTGAGCGATACGCCCAGGGTCTTCTTCGACCTGGACGGATGGATCCACCGTCGTCTGAGGATGCTGCAACTCAAACAGTGGAACCGGGGCCAACGTAGCTGTGCACCTGCGTGAGCGCCTCGTCGAGCATGCGATGAGTGGTTGACCTCCGCCAGTCGTGGATCCGGCGTCGAGGTCGATCTTGACGCTGCAGGTCCCCCCGAGGCACGTTTCTACGCCAGACGGCGCGAATCGAGTCCCTCTACGGGAGGCGCACCATGACGATTCCGACCCTGCCGCGGGTGTTGCTATCGGCGGCCGTGGCCATTCCGTTGCTCGCGTGTGAGGATCCCAAGGGCCTCGTGGATGGACTCCTGACCCTTTGCGACGAGAGTACAGTCTACCTTTCGCAGTGGTGGTCCGATGCCCCCGCCGACCGCGCCGCGCAGATCACCATCGATCCGGTGGGGGGCTGGATCTTCCTTTACTGGATCGATACCGAGGGGCTCGTGTGCCATGGCGAGCCGGGCGTCAGCGGCTGGCCGGGCCCCGTCGTGATTCCGGCATCCGACCCGCGGGCAACGACCCTGGATCCCATCCCTGAGGACATCCTCGCCGAGCTTCAGGAGATCCCCTTCGGACTGGCAGGCTACCAGGCGCCCGGTCCGCACCTCGTACAGTTCGCGACGGGCACCTACCGGGCCCGAGGCACCGGGGCGCGGGTAAACGCCCCGCCCTACGACTTCGGGGTCGCCGCGGTCGCGGAGCCCCAGCGCGGCTCGTTCTGCCTCCAGCCCTGGGTCGATTATACGGAGACCGGCGTCGGGTGCAGCTTCGGCGGCTACTTCCTCCCCAACATGGAGAGGCCCGACGGCCAGCATCCGAACGAGTGCCTCCACCGAGCGACCCCCGGTACGGGAGTCATGTCCACCGACCAGCGGCGTCAGTTCTGCGTCACCGACCTCCCGCGCGGAACCCAGCTCCACGAGCTCAGGGACTGAGAGGGACCGCCGCCTCCGTCGCCCAAGGAGTCAGACCCTGCGCCCCAGGTACAGGTGGTGGCGGGGCCCACCCGCCGGCATACAATTGTTATTGATGAAGTTGCTCATCCCAGCAGGTGAGGTCCAATACGGCGGCCCGGCGGTTCCGGATACAGCCGCGCCAGTCCCTCGTGGCGCGGGTAACGCGCCATGACCTCCCGGAGCTCCGGGTAGGTGGTGAGTCCCCGCTGGAGCGCCTTGGGCCAGGGCCTGCTCGAGTTTCTGGTCAGCGATGCACACAGCCCTGCCGGGGAGTTACTTCGAGCGGCTCGGAGTGCCCCGTCTGGCCACACAAACCTCAACTCACTGAACCGCCGGATGCGGACCCGTATGTCCGGTGGTGTGGGAGGGGAGTAGCCGGGATCACCGGCTACCCGCTATCCCGATTACCCGGCGCTCGGCCCGTCGAACCCGCGTCCGCGGCGCAGCGAAGCGGCGCATGCGGGCTCGGGCTGCGCCCTCGCAACGGCGACCGTTGGTCGCAGGTCGGCTCACTGCGTTCGCAAAGGTGGGCGAGATGCAGCGATTTTCCTTGACGGGTCCCCCGCAAACGAAGTAGCGTGGCTTTTGCGGACAGATTTCCTTGCGACCGGAAGATCCTGCCCAACAGACCCCCTTCTGGTTGTCGCAGAGCCCTGGCCGGGAAGACCGGCCGGACTCGGGCATCGGGGAGGAACACATGGTGGCTGCATGGTTTCGGCGATTGCTCGCGTTGACGGCGTTTCTCGTGGCGTCCGCCTGGGTTCCGGGCGACGCGGTGGCGGAGCCTGATCACCTCACCCTTCACCAGGCCGCTCTCGCCTTGCCGGATACGGTCCTGGCCACCGTCATCGGGAGCGTATACGACCCCGCCCGAGACGAGCCAGTGGCGGGTGTCCGGGTGTTTCTCGCAGGCACGCCACACGGTGCCACCACGGACGAGCGGGGCTGGTTCCGAATCGACGCGCCGCTGAGTGGCCGTCACGAGGTGGCGGTGCGGCACCGAGAGCTGAACGCGCTGGGGGTGGACGCGCCGCGGGTGGCGGTGGTGCTGGAGCCGGGGGAGGTGACAGAGGTGGCGCTGACGCTGCCGGTCGCGCCCCGTGCGGCGGCGCTTGCCCGCGAGTGTCGGGACCCGGCGCGGCCGGGTGGGGTGGTGGCGGTGTCGGTGGCCGGTGTGCTCCACGACCGGGAGTCGGGGGCGCCCATCTCCGCGGCGCTGGTCCGGTTTCCGGCGCTGCGGCGCCAGGCCATGACGGACGGGTCGGGCCATTTCGTGGTTCGCGACGTGGTGGCGGGCTTCCACGACCTGGAGGTCGAGCACCTGGCCTACGGGGTGCGCCGCGAGCGGGTCGAGGTGACCGAGGAGCCGGAGCAGTTCCTCCAGCTGCGGGTGCCCATGGAGGCGATCCCGCTGGAGGCGATCCACGTGGTGGCCCGCTCGGCTCTTCGACATGACGCCAGTTGGGAGGGGTTTCTCGCGCGTCGCGAAATGCTTCCTCCCATTGGCCGCCGGCGCGCTGTCCGCTGGGACGATCCCGAGATGCTTGCATCAATGACAGTCGGCGATGTCATGAAGTGGCTGAGGGCGCGGCCTCGTGGCTGCGTGGTCACGCTGGTAGACGGATGGCGCAAGGCAGGTCCCGGAGAAGATATGTCGCTATCCGTGGCCGCGATCGACGGCGTCGAGTATTACGCTAGCGTCATCGAGGCGCCTCTTGATTATGCAGCCCAGAGCCAAGGCTGTGGTGTTATCGTAGTTTGGCTTCGCAGGCGGCACTAGGAGACGTGCTGCTCCAGGACGCAGAGGGACAGCGCAGGCGGCGCCGCGTACGCGGGTTCGACGCCTCGAGCGCCGGGCATGGAGCCGGCGGGAGTCGATCCGGAGCGAGCTCACGCGCCCCGTGGAGCGAAGCGAGCTCCACCCCGCTCGAGCGAAGGACGACGATTCGAGCGCCCCCTGATGCACCAGAGCCCGGTCTCTCTTTCGAGAGCCAGGCTCTGGCAGTGGAGCCGGCGGGAGTCGAACCCGTCGCCGCTACACTTGCTCCAACCAAGCTATCGTATTCCAGGAAAACATCTTACAGCGAAACGGCAGAACGCACTGTTACTCTGACTGTGCCCCCTACAACAACGCGATGAACTCTTCGACCAGCGAGCAAATCGCCGCACCCCTCGCTGCGAAATGAACTATTTTCGGTTCTTCACCTGTTTCCGTCCGCGGGGTTCATCCGACGAGTGCATAGCGCGTAGTGTGTAGGGCGTAGATCCGCAGGCGGAAGAACTCGGCGTCGCGGAAGCCATAGGCCTGGCGTTGT
>SLCC01000098.1 GCA_007126035.1 Gemmatimonadota bacterium | reverse complement strand
GGGGCTGACCCAGGGGCTGACCCAGGGGCTGACCCAGGGGCTGACCCAGGGGCTGACCTCCGGGTGGCTGACCTCCGGGTGGCCATGGCCGCGGACGTCCATGTGGAGATCCAGGCGGAGATCGACGCGGAGGTCCATGTGGAGGTCCAGGCGGACACGGTCATCCCGGTTGAGCGGGGCGCGCGACTGGCCGTGGAGAACTGGCGTGGCTCGGTGGCGGTCCGGGTCTGGGACCGGGACGCGGTCCGGGTCGTTGGCGACAATGCCCGCGCCCTGGACGTGGCGATTCGCGGCCCCGTCGTCCGTGTCCGTGCCAACCCCGAGCTGCCCCAGCGGCGGCCGGCGGAGCTGAGCGTCACCATCCCTCGCTGGATGGCCACGAGCGTGACGGGTCTCGAGACCGGTGTGGTCGTGGAGGGCTCTGACGGCGACGTGGTGATCGAGAGCATGAGTGGCGACGTGGAGGTCCGGGGCGGCGCCGGCCACGTCAGCATCCACACCATCCGTGGGGCGGTCGCGGTGCGGGACGCCCGCGGCCGGGTCGAGGTCCGGGCGGTGAACGACCCGGTCACGGTGGAGAACGTGACTGGCGACGTGGCCATCGAGGCGACGAACGGCTCGGTCGACCTCCGGGGCATCCGCTCCCGGAGCGTCAGGGTCCGCACCGTGAACGGCGGGGTCCGCTACCAGGGCTCGATCCTGGACGACGGCCGCTATGCCTTCACCACGCACAACGGCTCCATCGACCTGACCGTGCCGGCGTCCACCAACGCGACCGTCTCGGCTGTCACGCACAACGGCAACTTCAACAGCGAGTTCCCCGTCCACTTCACGGGGATGAGCCGGGACCGCCACTTCAACTTCACCCTGGGCTCCGGCAGCGCGCGGCTGGACGCGGAGTCCTTCAATGGGAACATCGTCTTGCGACGGCCGTGAGGGCCTCGCGGAGGAACTGGATATGATCACGAAACGACTGGCCCTGGCCCTGGCGGGCACCGCGATGCTGGCGACCCTGGCGGCCGGCCCCGCCGCCGCCCAGGACGACTTCCAGTGGAGGGGCACGCTCCGGCCCGGTCAGACCATCGAGATTCGCGGCGTGAACGGCCCGATCCAGGCCGTGCTGAGCAACGATGACGCGGTCAGGGTCCAGGCCACCAGGACCGCGCGGCGCAGTGACCCGGAGAGCGTACGGATAGAGGTGGTGTCACACGCTGACGGCGTCACCATCTGCGCGGTCTACCCCACGCCCCGGGGGGCGCGGCGGCCCAACGAGTGCCGGCCTGGCGGCGGCCCCAGCAGCGTGCGGGACAACGACGTGCAGGTCCAGTTCGTGGTCCGGGTGCCCGCCGGCGTACGGCTCGCCGGCCACACCGTCAACGGGAGCGTGCGGGCCCGGGCACTCCGGTCGGACGTGGTGGCACGCACGGTCAATGGCTCGGTGGAGGTGGAGACGACCGGCATCGCCGAGGCCGTAACGGTCAGCGGCTCCATCACGGGCCGCCTCGGCCGCAGCACCCTGGGCCGGGACATCAGCTTCCAGACCGTCAACGGGAACGTCACCCTGGACCTGCCCGCCGACCTCGGCGCCGAGTTCCGTGGCAGCACCGTCAACGGCTCCATCGACTCCGACTTCCCGATCCTGATGAGCGGTCAGGTGAGTCGACGCAGCCTCCGTGGCACCATAGGCGACGGCGGGCCGGAGCTCCGCGTCTCCACCGTCAACGGCAGCATCAGGCTGAGGCGAGTCGAGGACTGACCAGACGAGGGACGACGGCGATGCCGTCGTCCCTCACCCCGCCGTCCCTCACCCGGTCGTGCCTCACCCGGTCGTCCCTCACCCCGCCGTGCCTCACCCGGTCGTGCCTCACCCGGCCAGCACCTTGCCCGCGTAGCCGTTGTCGATGTTGCCGCCCCGCCTCAGGATGCGGTCCACGGTGCCCGGGCCACGGTTGTAGGCGGTGAGGGCCTTGAAGGCGTCGCCATCGTACTTGTCGATCAGCTGGCGCAGGTACTTGAAGCCCAGGTCCAGGTTCACCTCCGGGTCGTAGAGGTCACGGACCGTCACGGTGGGGTCCAGCCACTGGGCGGTCCGGGGCATCACCTGGGCCAGGCCCCGGGCCCCCACGTGGCTGACCGCCCGCTCCCGGAACGTGCTCTCCACGAAGACCAGGCCGTACGCCATGTCCGGCTCGATGTCGTACCGGGTCGCGGCGTCGTAGATCTGCTCGGCCATATCCCGGGAGATGCCGTACCGGACGGCGGCGCCCTCGATGGTCCGGTCCCGGACCAGCGCCTCCGCCGACTCGGCCCAGTAGTCGCCCACCTCGTCATCCAGGTCCCGCTCGCCCGACGGACGCGCCTCCCGATCCGTTTCGTCCTCCGCCTCGCCTTCCTCGGCCAGGGGCAGCCCCGCGTAGAGGAGCGGCGCCGCCAGACCGGCCAGCGTGAGCCCGATGAGCGGCTGCCGGAACCGCCGCACGAGCAGCCTGCTCCGGCCCGTCAGGGTCT
>SLCC01000133.1 GCA_007126035.1 Gemmatimonadota bacterium | reverse complement strand
GGAAAACGGGAAAGCGGGAAAACCGGGAAACGGGGAAACCGGAAAACGGGAATACCGGAAAACGGGAATACCGGAAACCGGAAAATCGGAAACGGGGAAGCGGAATGGGGAGGTGGTGGGCTGGACGAGGGTGGGAGAGAGGGCGAGTTTGCGAGACGGTCGCTCCAGCTTCGAGGCAGGAGCGGGTATGATCGAGAGGGGACGACCAGCAGATGGGATCACGACGGGTCGAACCACCGGCGGGATCGGCCGCGGGGCTTCCAGGCGAGGCTGACGATCGGGCCGCCTCGTGCGTGAGCCTTCTGGCCTGCCCCGTCTGCCTGGCGCCGCTGGGCCGGGCGGGCAGGGCGCTCGGTTGCGCGGCGGGGCACAGCTACGACCTGGCGCGGCAAGGCCACGTGGACCTGCTCCCGGCGGGCCACGGCCGCTCCGGGATCACCGGGGACACCGCCGGCATGGTCGAGGCCCGGCGCCGGTTCCTGGACGCCGGTCACTACCAGCCGCTCACCAGGGCGGTAGTTCGGACGGCGGCGGAATGCCTGATGGCGGCGGCCGGCGACGAGGGGCGAAGGCCGGTGGCGCTGGACGCGGGCTGTGGCGACGGCTCCTACCTGGGCGCCGTCGCCAGACTCCTGGCCGCCGGCGGGGGCCAGGGGCCTGGTCCAGCCCGGCCGCCCTGCCTCTTCGGGCTCGACGTTTCCCGGCCCGCGGTCCGGCTGGCGGCGGGCCGGCACAAGGAGACCCTCTTCTTCCGCGGCGACGTGAACCACCGCATCTGCATGGTGGACAACTCGGTGGACGTGTTGCTCAACGTCTTCGCCCCGCGCAATGCCCGTGAGTTCGGCCGCGTAGTCCGCCGGGACGGGACCCTCCTGGTGGTGGTACCCGGTCCCGGGCACCTGGCCCAGCTCAGGGGCCGCCTCCCGCTCCTGGACATCCCGGCGGACAAACGGGACCGGACCGTGGCGGACCTGGCCCCGGAGTTTCGACCCGCCGGCGAGGAACGGGTCGAGCACGACCTGGAGCTGGACGGTGACGCGCTGACCGACCTCCTCCGGATGACGCCCAGCGCCTGGCACCTGGATGACGAGCACATCGCCGACGCCGCCGCCATGGCGCCGCTCCGGGTCACCGCCAGCTTCCTGTTGATGGTGTTCCGGGTGGGTCTCCGCCTCCGCGTGCCGGAATGATTGACATGCTGTAGTCCCGGTCTTACAGTCGAGACAACCATCCTTTCCGGCCTGCTGTTACGGCCCTCCACAGCCAACACACCCTTTGCCAGTAATGAAGACGTCAGCCAGAGACGGCACCGCCTCCCGGACGATCAGGTTCCTGGCCCACACCCATGCTGACCGGCCACGGGAGGAGTGGCAGCAACTGGAGGATCACCTGGAAGGCGTGGCCGTCCTCGCGGAGCGTAATGCGGCGGTCTTCGAATGCGGCGAATGGGGACGGCTCGCAGGCCTGTGGCATGACCTGGGCAAGTATTCCGAGGCATTCCAGGCCTACCTGGAAGCTACCCATGACACCCACCAAGCGGAGATTGCCGGCCGAGTCGATCACTCCACGGCCGGAGCGAAGCACGCCGTGGACAAACTCGGCATCCTGGGACACCTGATCGCCTTCCCCATAGCGGGTCATCATTCGGGGCTCCTGAACGCCAACGCCAATGGCGCCTGCATGCGTTCCCGTCTGGTCAAGAAGGTCGAGCCGTACGACGGAGCGCCCGAGCACATCATCGACCAACCGACACCGCCGCTCCCCAGGATCCTGGCGGAAGCCATGAGGAGGAGGGACCCCTTCGCCGTGGGCTTCTTCGTCCGGATGCTGTTTTCCGCTCTAGTGGACGCGGACTTCCTGGACACGGAGCGGTTCATGAATGAGCGGCGGGCGGCGTGGCGCGAGGAATGGCCGGAGGATGTGCTACCACAGATGGCCGCTGCCCTCGCCGGACACATATCCTCTCTGGGCGGCGGGGCCGCCACCAGTGTCAACCGGGAACGGCGTCATGTCCTCGAATCCTGCCTCCAGGCCGCCCGCCGACCGCCGGGCCTCTACTCTCTCACCGTGCCCACCGGCGGTGGCAAGACCCTCTCCTCCCTGGCCTTTGCCCTGAGCCACGCCATCGAGCACGGGCTGAGGCGGATCATCTACGTGGTCCCTTTCACCAGCATCATCGAGCAGAACGCGGACGTGTTCCGAAAGGTAGTGGCCCCACTGGTCGCCGCCGGCATGGCCGATCCGATAGTGGAGCACCATAGCAATCTCGACCCCGATCAAGAGACGGAGGGCTCCAGGCTGGCCGCGGAGAACTGGGACGCGCCGCTGATTGTCACAACCTCAGTGCAGTTTTATGAGTCGCTGTTCGCGAACCGGACATCCCGTTGCCGGAAACTGCACAACATGGCTCGATCCGTCATAATACTCGACGAGGCGCAGGCCCTGCCGGTGGAATTCCTGGCTCCCTGCCTCCGGGCGTTAGACGAGCTCACCGAGAACTACGGCGCCACCGTGGTCCTGTGCACCGCCACCCAACCTGCGATCCAGCGCCGGGAAGACTTTCCCATCGGCCTGGTAGTGGGTCGGGACAATGAGATCGTGCCGGACCCCGAGCGGCTGTTCGAAGAGTTGAAGCGGGTCGAGGTGACCACCGAGCCCGACACCCTGACTGACGACCTTCTCGCCGATCGGCTGCTCGCGCAGGACCAGGTGCTGTGCATAGTGAACACCCGAGGCCACGCCCGCGGCCTCGCGGAGATCCTCGGTGAGTCGGAGGAGCACTTCCACCTGAGCGCCCTGATGTGCCCGGCCCACCGGAGCCAGCAACTCGGCCACATCGTGAGTCGGCTGGAGGATGGGCTCCCCTGCCGGGTCGTAGCCACGCGACTCATCGAGGCGGGCGTGGACGTGGACTTCCCCGTGGTCTTCAGGTCGTTGGCTGGCCTGGACTCCATCGCCCAGGCCGCCGGACGCTGCAACCGCAACGGTCGGTTGGCCAAGGGAGAGACCGTGGTATTCCGGTCGGAACACGTGGACAGAGAACGGTTCGCCGCTGCCACGGCTGACGCGGCGGCCCAGACGCTGGCCGGCCATGAAAACGCGCTCTCTCTCGAAGCCATCGAGGCATACTTCCGCCTCTACTTCTGGGACCAGTATCACCGCACCGACGCGAAGGCGGTCCTCGACGAGTTCCACCTCGGCCGGGAACGGGACCTTCCCTTCCTGTTCGGCTTCGCCCGTGTCGCCGCCGAGTTCAAGCTCATCGAAGACACTGGCAAGCCCGTGATCGTTCCCTGGGGGGTGGAAGGTGAGAAGTTGTGTGACGAACTGCGGAGCGCGTGGAGCGGCGTGCCCTCGATGGACCTGGTGCGCCGGCTCCAACGATACACCGTCCAGGTGCCGGAACGGCTGTGG
Organism: Gemmatimonadota bacterium; assembly: GCA_007126035.1. GTDB lineage: Bacteria > Gemmatimonadota > Gemmatimonadetes > Longimicrobiales > RSA9 > SLCC01. The sequence continues at coordinate 6,430 of SLCC01000133.1, read as the reverse complement.
CGGCGCAACCTGAACCAGGCATTCGAGCTGGTCCACGGCCAGTACGCCGTACTCGTCTTCCCCGACCGACACTACTCGGAGTGGACCGGCCTGCGACTGCCGGACGGGCCGGCCGACCTGTTGATGACATGATCCCCGAACCCGGGAGGCCAGGATGGCCTATGGCGTGAAGCTCGAGGTCTGGGGCGACCTCGCCGCGTTCAATCGCCCCGAGATGAAAGTCGAACGGGTGTCCTATGACATCATGACGCCCAGTGCCGCTCGCGGCATCCTGGAGGCAATCTACTGGAAGCCCGAGATGCGTTGGGTCATCGACGAGATCCACGTCCTGGCGCCGATACGGTTCACCCACGTCCGAAGGAACGAAATCAGCTCGATCATCCCGGTGCAGGGCGCCACGGGTGTGAACCAGGCCATGAAGACGGGCATGGGAAGGCTGGGGCTGGACGTACAGAGCGTCCGGCAGCAGCGGGCCGCCATGGTGCTCCGGGACGTCCGATACGGAATCGCGGCCCAGGTCGAGGTTCTGCATGCCGGCAATGGGCCAAGCCCGGAAGCCAAGCACCTGGAGATGTTCAAGCGCCGGGCGACCCGGGGCCAGTACTTCCATCACCCGTACTTGGGGATCCGGGAGTTTCCCGCATCGTTCCGCCTGGTCGAGGCCTTCCCTGCCCCCCCGCCGGAGCTCGGAGGAACGGTGGACCTGGGGTACATGCTCCACGACATCGAGTACCAGGAGTCCAGCACGGGCACGGTGGTGGACTCGAACCGGGGCCGGCGCCTTGAGGCGGTGCCGCGGTTCTTCCGGGCCACGTTGCGGGACGGGGTGATGACCGTACCGCCTCTCCAGGAAGGGAGGGCGTGACCGATGATACTGCACGCGCTGGAAGAGCTCTACCACCGGCTGGCCGACGACCCTGCATACCAGGTATCGCCGACCGGCTACAGCCTCCAGAAGATCACGTTCAAAGTGGTGCTGCATCCGGACGGCCGCCTCGCGGACATCGTGGACGTGCGGGACCAGGAGGATGGCCGTCCCAGGTCGCGCCAGGTGCAGGTCCTGGGCAACACCAAGTCCCCTGGCGCCGGACTCAATCCCTGCTTCCTCTGGGACAACAGCGGCTACATGCTCGGGTTCAAGGCCGATGACCCGAAACCGGAGAGGACACGCCAGACGTTCGAGGCGTTCCGGGACCTCCACCTGGGGCGTGAGGAGGCCATCGACGCAACCGAGTATTCGGCGGTCTGCCGGTTCCTCGAGTCGTGGGACCCCGGCACTGCTGCGGAATACGAAACGGTTCGCGAAGCCGCGGCGACGGGGTTCGGGGTATTCCAGGTCGTGGGGCAGACCCGCTTCGTGCACGAGCACCCCGCCGTGCGTCAGTGGTGGCAAGCTCGGCGCGAGCTGGATGAGCCAGTGGGCGGGCAGTGCCTGATCACAGGGTTGCACGGTCCATTGGCCCGGATCCACGACAAGGTCAAGGGCGTATTCGGCGGCCAGGGCGGCGGCGGCGCCATAGTGGGGTTCAACGAGCCGGCATACGAATCATACGGCAAGCAGAAGAGCTTCAACGCCCCGGTGTCCCAGGCAGCGGCGTTCCGGTACGTCACCGCGCTGAACGCGCTTCTGGACGGCCCCAGGAGGACCAAGCACCGGCTCCTTCTTTCGGACACCACGGTGGCGTTCTGGACGGACCGGCCGGCGCCCATCGAGGACATCTTCCTGGATGTCATCGCCTACGGCAGTGAAGCCCCCGAGAAGATCGAGGTCCAGGACGAGGCCCGCCGCCAGCAGCTCCAGTTCCTGCTCGAGGCCATCCGCCAGGGCAGGCCGGGACATGACGAGCTGGCGCCGGACCCTGACAGGACCGGCGTTTACCTGCTGGGGTTGTCGCCGAATTCCGCACGCATAGCCGTGCGCTTCTTCTATCGCGGATCAGTGGCACAACTCATCGAGAGGATGCACCGGCACCACGCAGACATGGGCCTCGTTCCCCAACCCCCAACGGGACGGTGGAAGGGCGATCCGGAGTTCCCTTCCGTCCGATCGCTCCTCGACCAGACTGCGCGGGACAGGAAGGATATCCCGCCCCTCCTGGAAGGGGCGCTCCTACAGGCTATCCTCCACGGGACACCCTACCCCCAGGCCTTGTATTCCACCGTCATCCGTCGCATTCGCGCGGACCGGGCAGTGAACTACCTACGCTGTTGCGTGCTGAAGGGCTACCTCACGAGAAACCTCAACAAGGAGGTGAGCATGGCGCTCGACCCCGACCGGCCCGACCCCGCATACCGACTGGGTCGGCTGTTCTCAGCTCTCGAGAAGACGCAGAGGGATGCGCTGGGAGAGAACCTGAACAAGACCATCAGGGACGCATTCTACAGCTCGGCATCAGCCACGCCGGGGAGCGTGTTCCCCAGACTCCTGCGGACGTACCAGCACCACCTGGCCAAGCTCGAAGGCGGGCACCGCGTGAACCGCGAGCGCCTGGTCCAGAACATCCTGGAACCCATGACGGGCTTTCCCGGCCAGCTCTCGCTGACCGACCAGGGGCTCTTCGCCATCGGGTACTACCACCAGACCCGGGACTTCTACACCAAGCGGACCGACGGCGCCGAGCGCCAGGGCCAGGGAGAATAGTGACATGAACCGCTACGACTTCGTGCTTCTGTTCGACGCCATCGACGCCAACCCCAACGGCGATCCCGATGCGGGGAACCTACCCCGGGTGGATCCGGAGACGGGGCAAGGGCTGGTCACCGACGTCTGCCTCAAACGGAAGGTCCGCAACTACGTGACGCTGGTGAAGGACAACAAGCCGCCCCACCGGATCTACTTCACCGACGGCGAAGTCCTCAACCGGCTCCACGAGGAGGCCTACACGGCGATCGGGGAGGAACCCCAGAAGAACAAGCTCCCGAAGGAGGTTGAGAAGGCAAAGGCGGTCACCGACTTCATGTGCGCCAACTTCTTCGACATAAGAACCTTCGGAGCGGTCATGAGCATGGAAGTGAACTGCGGCCAGGTGCGCGGGCCCGTCCAGATGGCATTCGCCCGGTCCGTGGACCCAGTGGTCACCCTCGAGCACGCCATCACCAGGAGCTCCGTTACCAACGAGCGGGACCTGGAGAAAGAGCGGACCATGGGTCGGAAGTTCACCATACCCTACGGGCTCTACCGCGCCCACGGCTTCATCAATCCCTTCCTGGCCAAGCAAACGGGCTTCGGCGACGACGACCTGGAACTCCTCTGGGATGCCCTGAAAGGCGCCTTCCAGTTCGACCAGTCAGCGGCCCGCCCCGCAGGAAGCATGGCGACCCGTCGCCTGATCGTATTCGAGCACGACTCCCAACTGGGACGCGCCCCGTCGCATCAGCTCTTCGAGGCGGTGCAAGTCAGCAGGAAGAATGGATCGCAAACGCCCAGGACGTTCGATGACTACGTTGTGGAGATCCACGCCTCCGCCATTCCCGAGGGCGTGCGCATCCACGAGATGGCCTGACGAGCGCCCCCTTCACCCTACGGAGCTGACTGCCGTGAGCCCCAGCTGGACCGACAGGGCACGGTCCACCGCTTCCATGTCGATGGGCCCGAGACGTCCGATGGGTCGGATGAAGCGGGCCCTCGACACCGTCGTCACCCGGTCGGCCTTAGCCTTGCACCGACGGCCGCCCACCTGGACAGCAGCCTCACTGGGAAAGACGCGACCGACCTGCGGGGTCAGCGGTACCACCTGCGCCCGGTCCAGGTGCCGGTTCGAGGCGTCATGGCTCACTATCACAACCAAGCGGGGCTTTCGCAGCTTCTCCCCCTTCCTGGACGGGAGCAGGGCCCACCATACCTCACCGCGGATCATCTGCCACACCCGCGGCCAGTCCCTTCGCCGTCGCCAATGCCTCCCGCTCCCGTCGCTCCGCGGCCGCCATGTCGGCGTACGCCTGGTCCAGAGCCTCGGGAATCACGTACGGGCGCACCAGGTGCTCGATGAATGCCGAGATCCTCCGGGGCCCCACCTCCCGGTACAACCCATCGTAGACGTCTTCAGCGACGCTGATGTTGAGTCTCTTCCGCATCTGCCATCCTCCGGGCGGAGTGCACGCACATTGTGCGCATACTATACGTCCAACGCTTCCGGTGGGGACAGGATTTCATGTGAGGGTTACCGCTAATGGAGGCGAATACAGCATTCTCCGAAGATGACCTGGTCCCGATCTCGGCGCTCCAGCATTTCCTGTTCTGTGATCGTCAGGCAGGGCTGATCCACATCGACCAGGTGTGGGCTGACAATGCCCTGACGGTCGAAGGCAAGCACCTGCACGAGAGAGTCGATTCCATGGAGCCGGAGCTGATTCGGGACGTGCTGGTGCGCCGCGGCGTGGCCATCCGGTCTCTCCACCTGGGCGTGACGGGCAAAGCTGATGTGCTGGAATTCCATCGTGTCGGTGGTGAAGCGGGTATCCGACTCCCTGGCCATGACGGATCGTGGCGCGTCGTTCCCATCGAGTACAAGCGCGGTCGGCCGAAGAGCCATCGTGCGGATGAGATCCAGTTGTGCGCCCAGGCGCTCTGTTTGGAGGAGGAGTTTCAGACCGGGATCAGCACCGGGTACCTGTTCTACGGGCGAACTCGCCGCCGGGCGGAGGTGGATCTGGACGAGGAACTCCGAGAACTGACCCGGCTGACGGCGGCCGCCGTACATCGGATGCTGGCATCGGGCCGAGTCCCGGTTCGGCAGCGCACGTCCCGGTGCCGCCATTGCTCGCTGCTCGAAGTCTGCCTGCCCCCGGGTCGAACCACTCCGCGGTCGGCCCGCGAGTACCTGGACCTATCGCTGGGGGACGCGGCCCCTGACGGGACGGCGCCATGAAGACCCATCTGAACACCCTGTTCGTGACCACCGAGGGTAGCTATGTGGCGAAGGAAGGTGAGGCGATCATCGTGCGCCGCGACGGTGAGAAACCGTTCCGGGTGCCAATCCACATGATCTCCTCCGTCGTCTGCCTCGGCCAGGTGGGCATGAGCCCGGCGGCCATGGCGTTGTGCGCGAATCGTTCGGTGGCCATCTCCTTCCTGACCGAGCGCGGCCGCTTCCTGGCGCAGGTCAACGGCCACACCACCGGGAACATCCTCCTCCGCAAGGCTCAGTTCCGCTCAGCGGAAGACCCGATACGGCGGCTCGACCATGCGCGGACTTTCGTACGCGCCAAGATCCACAACTCCAGGATCCTGATTCTCCGGTCCGTTCGGGATCATGGCGACGCCGGTGATCGACTCCGTCAGCTCAGCGATCATCTCCAGCGCTGCCTCCACAAGGCTGGTACGGCTCCGGACCTGGACACCCTCCGAGGTATCGAGGGCGAAGCCGCGCGACACTACTTCGGCGGGTTCGCAGGTCTCGTCAGACAGCCGGATCCCGCTTTCCAGACGGAACGGCGGTCACGACGACCTCCACGCGATCGCCTGAACGCGCTCCTGTCGTTCCTGTACAGCCTCCTGGCCGCCGATTGCCGCGCCGCCTGCGAAACAGTGGGCCTTGATCCCCAGGCCGGCTTCCTCCACGCGGACCGTCCAGGCCGAGCGGGCCTGGCCCTCGACCTGATGGAGGAGCTGCGGCCCGTCATCCCCGATCGGGTAGCACTGTCTCTGGTCAACCGACAGCAACTGACGCCCATCGACTTCCTCGTGGAAGTAGGTGGAGGCGTGCGGTTGAAAGATCAGGCCCGCAAGGTGGTTCTTTCTCAATACCACAGCCGGAAAGCAGAGGAGATCCAGCATCCGTTCCTCAAGGAGAAGGTCACCCTGGGGATCCTCTGCCTCATCCAGGCCCGGCTCCTGGCCAAGACCGTGCGCGGGGAACTGGACGCCTACCCCGCATACTTGTGGAGATGAAGGAAACATGGTCGTCCTCGTCACATACGACGTCGCCACCACCACCGAGGCCGGTAGAAAGCGATTGCGAAGAGTGGCTGCCGTATGCCTCGACTTCGGCCAACGAGTGCAGAACTCCGTCTTCGAGTGCAACGTGGACATGGAGCAGTGGACACGCTTGCGGATCCGCCTGCTGGAAGAAATCGACCTGGATGAAGATAGCCTCCGGTTCTATTTCCTGGGCAACAACTGGCGACGACGAGTCGAGCACCACGGCGCCAAACCCACCGTCGACCTCGAAGGCCCACTCATCACATGAACAGCCGGACGCGAACCCGAAGTAACTGGCACCCCTCCCTGGAGTTCGCGGGGTGCAGCAGGCCTTTCCGGGGCTTCAACTTGGCCGAATCACCGTTCCGCCAACTGACCCGACCGGCAGGGCCCGAGGGGTGGTTCGCGGGCCCTCCCTGGAGTTCGCGGGGTGCAGCAGGCCTTTCCGGGGCTTCAACTTGGCCGAATCACCGTTCCGCCAACTGACCCGACCGGCAGGGCCCGAGGGGT
>SLCC01000064.1 GCA_007126035.1 Gemmatimonadota bacterium | reverse complement strand
TCGAGCTCCGAGGCACGGGCACGAGGCACGCGCCCGAAGCACGCGCACGCCGGGCCGCTCACGAAGCACGCGCACGCCGGGCCGCACGCGGGGCCGCACGCGGGGGCTTTTGGCACTCGCATCACCCTTGCGCAAACCGCTCGGCGGCCACACGTTCGTCTCAACTGCCGTCGGGCGCAGTCAGGCCTGGCATAGCCCCCCGGGACCACTATCGATTTCTCGGCGATGTCCCCGTCAAGAGCCGTCCGGACAGTGCGCCGCATACGCACCCTCCGCCGCAAGGTGGTTCGCCCCCGTCTGCGCGGGCTGGGGCGGCGTATCGCCGTGCAGGTGACGGAGCCGGTCCGGTTGCCGGTGGCCCGTCAGCTCCGGCGGCTGGCGGTCTCGCTGGATGCGTCGGTGCGCGCCGCGTCGCGGATGGCGACGGCGGAGGAGCTGCTGGGTGTGGAGCTGAGGCGGGTCCAGGAGCAGGTGGGGACCGCTGCCCGGGCGGTGAGCGGCCAGGGTGCGCGATCGCGGCCGGCGGTGCCGGGCAGCCTGCCGGTGGCGCTGGCGCTGGCCCTGGCGACGCTGGCGCTGGTGGCGGGCAATTCCTGGCTGCTGGAGCGCTTCCTGATCCCGCCGGTCCTGGAGTCGGGTGCTCTCCCGATGCTGGTGGTGTCCGGGCCGTGGCTGGCCATACCCTTCTCCGTTCTGGCGCTGGTCCTGGGGCTCTTCCACTTCGCGCTGTTCACCTCCGGGCGCTCCACGTTGCTGCGCCTGGTGGCGGTGGTGGCCGTGCTGCTCCTCATCGCCCAGGGCGGGCTCCAGGGGGCGGCCACGGTGGTGGCGGTGCAGGCCTGGACGGGCGCCGCGACGGCGTCGTGGCCGGGCCTGGTGGCGCTGGCGCTGCTTGCGGGTGCAGCGGGCCTGGTCCCGCCGGTCATCGGCGCCGCCGCCCACGCGTTCATGCACCGGATCTCCCGGTGGAGCGCGGCCCGGGAGCAGCGGTCGGCGCGGCGGACGGCGCTGGCCCGGGAGCGGCTGGCGGTCCGGATCGAACGGGTGATCCGTGATCTGTCCCTCGGGATGGCCACGTTGCGGGCCGAGTCGGCGGCGGTGGGTGAGGGCGACGTGGCGCGGCTCCTGCTCCGGCCCAGCCCGCCGCCGGCCGTGGGGCACCTGGCCCAGATCCTGGAGGATATGTCGCTGGCTGTGCGCCAGGACCGCGCCGGCTGGTCGCCTGGCCCGGGGTCGCTCGTCTTGCGGTACCTGACGGACCTGGTGGTGCTGGCCGTCTGGGTGGTGGTGGCCGTGGCGGCCATGGCCATGACCGCACCCGCCCTGACCGGGGTGGCGCCAGCGATACCGGGGCTCGCCACACCGCCGGTCCCGGGCTCGGCCGCGCCGGCGGTCCTGGGGCTGGCGGTCCTGGCCACCGTCGTGGTCCTGCTCCTGGCCGGGCTGATCCTGCGCCTGATCCTGAGCCGGTCCGGTCGGGCGACGGACCCGAGGATCAGCGGGGCCGCCATCCTGGTGGGCGCGCTGGGCATCGCCTCCCTGGCCATGGCCATCGGCAGCGCTGCCGTCGCCGTCGACCCGGGCAGGGACCCGCTCCAGACCGCGGCCATCCTGAACGTGCTGATCCTGGTGGCGGCCGTGGCCTCCGCCCGCCTGCCCGAGGCCGTCCACTCCACGGCTGCCATGATCCGGGTGGCCGGGCACGCCGTGGCCTGGCTCGTCCTGGCCGTGCTGGACCGGGTGCTGGCCCTGGTCGACCTGGCGCTGACAGGCCGACGACGGTGGAGGCCGTACCAACGCCGCCCCCGGCGCCGACACGCCTCGCCCGCGGCGTCGTCCGCTTCGCCCGCTCTTGGAATGGGGCCGGGAAGGCGTTAGCTTGACCCGCACAGAGACGCCACACATCAGTCAGGAGATCGGCTTTGACCAACCCCAGCCTCATCGGGATCGTCGAGCTCATCAGGTCACCCCAGGCCAAGCCGCTGATCCGGGAGGCCGCTTGGGCCGCCGGCATCTGCCTGGCCGTCCTCATCCTGACCGCACTCGTCGCCCCGCGCATCGGGTACGCCGTCTACCTGGCGGTGGCCGTCTTCTTCTCCTGCATCCTCACCGGCACCTTCGTCTCGCTGCTGGAGCAGGAGACCGGCCAGAGCCTGTTCCAGTCGACGCAGCTGCGCAAGCTGCTCGCCGGCTGCGCCCTGGCCCTGGCGTTCCTCGCCGCCGTCATCCTGGTCTGAGGACGACGGACGCATAGCGACGACTCCGGAGGAGGTCATGCTGGACTGGAGCCGGGACGCTGCCACCTACGCCGTCGGGATGGTCCGCGGCTGGTTCCATTCGGCCCGCATCGCGCTGAACGACTGGATCCACGGCGGCGACACGACCTTCATGGTAGTCATGGTCGGCGTCGCCCTCATCATGCTCATCATCATCGTCACGCCTCGCCGCAGTCGCTAGTAGTATACTGATTCCGAAGTCCCGTGTAGCACCGAGGCCGTGGCTGCGGCCGGGGGGCAAGGCGCGAGGGTGAGCCATAGCAG
>SLCC01000155.1 GCA_007126035.1 Gemmatimonadota bacterium | reverse complement strand
GCTTGGGCGGCGGACGAGATAGACATGACGAGTAACCGAGCCAACGACACATCGGCCGCGGGCTGGAATGCTCAGCAGGTGGCGCTGGCGCGTATGGGTGGTGAGTCGCGAATGCGCGTCGCCATCGACCTTAGTGAGTCGGTGCGTGAGATTCAGATCCAAGGGATCCTTGCCCGAAATTCAGACTGGAGCCGTAGAGACGCCATCGATTGGTTGGTGCGACGGTCTGTAGGTTCCGAGGTTGTGCTGCCGTGAGCCTTGTATCCTTCCTTACCACAGTCGTCCGTGCATTGAACGAGGCGGAGGTTCCGTTCATGCTGACGGGATCACTCGCCGCAGCGTTCTATGGCACCCCACGCGCAACGCAGGACATCGATCTCGTCATCGAGGCACAGGCCGGACCCCTCGAACGCCTGGTTGAGAATCTTGAGGTCGCTGGACTGTACGTGGACCGGGGCGCAGCGACGGAGGCCCTGGACACAGCTGGTCAGTTCAACGCCATCGATCCGACGTCTGGTTGGAAGGCTGATCTCATCATCCGCAAGGCGCGAGAGTTCAGCAAGACCGAGTTTCAGCGGCGCCGGGGGGAGGAGCTTTTCGGGATCGAGGTAGGGCTTGCCACGCTTGAAGACTTGATCATCGCGAAGCTGGAATGGAGCCAATTGGGAGATTCGGAGCTCCAGCGGCAAGACATCCGGAACCTGCTCGAACTGGCGGGTGATTCGGTTGACGAGACGTACATGAAGCGGTGGATCGGCGCGCTTGGTCTTCAAGAAGCCTGGGAGCGAGTGACAGGGGACGCGTAACTCTTCTTTCGCAGTCTGGTCTTGGGTATCAGGCGGGGGCATTCTAACGAGCGTTTGCACCTGTCAGCCCCGCTGCGCGGGGCCGCAGGTGAAACGCAGTGCGTTAGGTAGCCCGCGACCCTCCTGGTGACCGCCTGTCTGGAGCGGTGACCTTCCTGTGGTGTCTGGTGGGGCGGCACGAACTGAGGATCCAATCCGCTCTTGAGGTTCGTCTTACCGGATCCGTCGAACAGTCGTGTCCACCCGCCGCCTTCCGGCAACCCGGCCGTCGCCCCGGAGATGTGCTCTATACAGCAGGTCTCCCCACCGCTGGCCATTCGCAAGACCGTTCTGACGCAGTTGCATGAGCACCAACAGCGCGTCCGTCGCGCCAGACTTGGCTTTCAGGGTGATCGGGACACTGCGGCCTTTCCACTGAATCCGCCCCTCCTTCATAGCGATTATTGCGGAGCGGCAATGTACAGCGCGATTTATCTCACCTCAAGTCCGCAGGGCCTAGTTGGGGGCTAGCCGGGCCACTCCGGGGTCAACCCGATGGAGACGGCCCTGGAGCCGTGGGTGAGGCTGGTGGCGGCGTCGACCCGGATGGTGGTGGGTAATCCGGGCAAGCGGAGGCGCAGGCCGATGCCGGCGTCGACGGCGCTCCGGGCTGCGATGTCGCCCGTCGTCGTCCCGGTCCCGCCCGCGCTGACCGCGTCGACGAAGGTGGCGACGCCGACGCGGGTGCCGGGCAGGGGGTCGAACCAGCGGCGCAGCTCGAGGCTGCCGTAACCCATGCGAGGCGCGTGGAAGTGGCCGCGCACGACGCCGTCGCCGTCCACCAGGCGGTGGGCTCTCAGGAGGACCTGACTGCCGCGGCCGGTCCCCGCTCCGGTCCACAGGCTGGCGGGAGAGTGCCGGCTGACCGCGGCGATCCCGGCGCGGGCGTCCCAATCGAACGCCCCGGCCGCACGGCCCCCGCGTGCGGCCAGACCCGCGTGACCCCGGTGGAACGGGCGGGCGTCGGCACCGGTGGGTCGCCAGGTGGTCCCGTGCAGGCGCAGGGCGACGTGGTCCCTGAGCGTCCTCAGCTCCAGCCCGGCGCCCAGTCCGGCGAAGGAGCCGTGGTCGTCCCACTCGTCGGCGGAACCGTGGAGCAGCCACCTGAGGTTGGCCGAAGCCCAGTCGGACGCGGCGAGGGAGACGTAGCGCCGGGTCTCGTGGAAGTGGCGGTCGGCGGCTTCGTGCGACGGAGAGCCGTCGTCGCCGTGCCCGCCCGGTGTGGCGAAGGTGGCGGTGGCCTGGCGGGCGCGCAGCTCCCAGACGCCGGGTACGCCGAAGGCGCCCGGGACCGCCAGGCCCACCTCGACGGCATGCCGGTTCCGCTGCCAGACGCCCTCCAGGTGCCAGAGCTCGCCGGCGCCCATGGGCCCGGCCAGCTCGAGGCGCGCCCGTGAGTCGGAGAGGGCGCGGACACCGTGGGCGATGGCATCGAAGCGGGAGCGGGGCAGCGTGGGCCGCTCCGCCAGCGCCACGTGGACCTCGGCGTCGCCGTCCGGCAACGGCCTGTAGTCCACACGTGCCCGGGCGACGGTGGGCAGGGCGGCGACCCGGCGCTGTGCCCGCTCCATGGCCCCGGCGTCCACCAGCGTGCCTGGCGGGATGGCGACGACCTCATCGACCACCGCGTAGCGGGTGGCGCGGAGGCCGTCGATCCGCGTCAGGTCGTTGACGGGTCGGCCGAGACGGTTCCAGGCCCGGAGCGCGCCGTCGGAGTCGCCCATCAGGTAGCGGCTCGATCCAAGCAGATCCCAGCCGTAGACCAGGTCGGGCTGCCCCGCCACCACGTCCGCCGCCAACTCCGCGGCCTCGGCGTACCGCTCCTGGCGGAAGCGGAGCCCCGCCAGCTCGAGCGCCGCCTCACGGTGGTCCGGGCAGAGGGCCCGCGCCGCGAGCAATGCCTCCTCCCCGGCAGCCAGATGGCCCGATCGGGCCGCCGCCACCGCATCCCCCACCAGGGCTGCACACCCGTCGTCGCCCGGGACGGCGCTGTCCGCGGTCGTCCCGTCGGTGGCGACCCGGTCAGTGGCGACCCGGGCGGTGGCGACCCCGCTCTCCCGGGCAGACGCGCTGTCGTCCGTGGCCGCGGAGCGGGCGTACTCCGCGGCGCCAGCGTCGGGGAGGGCGACCATGGCCCAGTGCCCCGTTGTCTGCCAGGCTGCCAGGAAATCCGCCTCGGGCGCCTCACGCCACGGCCCCCTGGCCGGGTCGTGGAATCGGACCCGGCCGTCCCGCCAGGCCACGAGCACCACATAATGATACTGCTCGGGCGCCACCTGGATCAGGGCGATGACGGGTATCCCACTGGCCAGGTCGTTGCCGACGGCGTGTGGTACGCCGACGCGCAACCCCGCTCGCCAACCCCGTTCGACCACGGCCGACACCAGGTCGCTCGTGCGGATTCCTTCGCCCGTCTCCACCACCAGGTGGGCGAAGTCCTCGGCGTAGATACCGCGCTCGCCCCAGTAGCGCAGGACCATGGCCACCGCCGCACCGCCGCACAGCGCCGGGCCCTGGGGCACGAATGGTACCCGCAGGTCGTCGCCCGGGGCGGCGCCGGGCTGGATGCCCTGAGCTGCGCCCGGCTGGATGCCTGGGGAGGCGCCCGGCTGGATGCCCGGGGAGGCGCCCAGCGCGACGGTAGCCAGCCCGAGCAGCAGTGCCAGGGGCAGTGCCAGGAGGAGGGCCGACGGCGTCGTCGGCACCCCCCGCCGGGCGTGAGTCACGACGCGACGATCACGAGCAGGATCACCAGCAGGAGAACGACGATCAGCGTCGCTGCCGATATGTTCAGGACCTGGCCACCCACGTGGTCGCCGGCGATGGTACGGACCAGGGGCATGACCTGCTGGAGCTGCGAGGCGCTCAGGGTGCCAACGCCGTTCCTTATGCGCTCCAGGTCGATGCCCTGGCGGTCCGCCACCTCCTGGACATCCGCCCGCTCCAGTATCGCCCGGAGCTGTTCCCGCTCTGCTTCGACCTCGTTGGCCCGTTCGGTCACGGCCGCGCGCAGCTCCTCCGGCTGCACGACCCGCGACTCCTGCGCCCAGGCCCCGGTCGCGCTGGCAAGCAGCAGAACCAGCACTGATAGAGTGATGCTCGTCGTCCGCATTCTCGACCTCCATGTTATCGTGGACACCACACCTTCGTCGGTGGGCCAGTGCAATTCGGATGCCCCCGCAGGGTGGTGATGCCAAGACGGCGGTGGCGGCGGTGGCCGGCTTCAGACCGACAGGAGGACGAAGGCCCGGCCAGCCTTCATCCTCTGTCGCCTCCAGAGGCCGGTGCTGACGGGCACGGCGGCCTCCGGTCATTTCTACTGTGTGGTCAATTCTCCAGCGTCTTCAGGACCTGCCGCCAGGAGAAGTTCTCACCCAGGCCCCGGACGTAGTAGTCCATCCAGGCCATCTCGCTCACGGACTTGACCAGCCGGTTGCGGGCGTCGGGGATGCCGTGGCTCCGGCCGGGGTACATGAATAGCTCGGTGGGCACGTCCAGCTTCTTGAGGGCCATGTGCAGCTCGACGGACTGGGGGCTGGGCACCCGGGGGTCGCCCTCCACCACGTGGATCATGGTGGGCGTCCGCGCGTTGCTGATGTACTTGAGGGGCGACTGCTCCCAGTACGGCTCGAAGTCCTCGTACGGCAGGTGGTTGCCCAGGTAGAACTGGCGGTTCCGCTGGACGTCGCTCTGGGCGTACATGGAGATCCAGTTGACGGTGCCGGCGCCGGAGCTGATGGCGCGGAACCGGTCGGTGTTGACCAGGATCCAGTTGGACCAGTGGCCGCCAGCGCTCCAGCCCAGGGCGCCCATGCGGTCGCCGTCCACGATCCCCTGCTCGATGAGGTGGTCTACGCCGGTCATGATGTCGTCGTAGCCCTGGGGGAAGTAGTTGCCCACGATGTCGGTCTTGAAGGCTTCCCCGTAGTTGGTCGAGCCCCGGTAGTTGGGCCTGAGCACCACGTAGCCGGCGCCGGCGTAGACCTGGGAGCCGTAGCCGCCGTTGAAGGTGTTCAGGTCCGCGGAGGCGGGCCCGCCGTGGATGGCCACGATGAGGGGGTATCGCTGGCCCACCTGGTAGCCCACGGGCAGGATCAGGACGCCGCCCACGTCGCGGCCGTCCGTCGAGCGCCAGGTGATCTCCCGCTGCTCGCCCAGGGCCACGTCCCCGATCTGCGGGTTCACGTCGGTGAGCTGGCGCCAGGCGGAGCGGTTGTCCACGCGCCGGAGGGAGCCGACGGTGAACAGGGTGGATGGCGTGGTGGCGTCCGAGTAGTTGATGAGGAGGACGCCCGAGTCGTCGTCGCGGCTCACGGTCACGGCGCCATCAGTGGTGGTGAGCTGGCGGACCTGGTCCCCGCGGACGTCCAGGGCCATGAGCTGGCGCGTGGTCCGGATGCCGGCGCTGAAGTAGATGGTGTTGCCGTCGTCGGACCAGAAGCCGATGCCCACGTCGCCGTCGAACTCCTGGCCCAGCTTGCGGAACTCGCCGCCCGGCTGGTCTACGGCGCGCAGATAGACCCGGCGGTTGCTCATGTTGTAGGCGCTCATGTCCCGGGACGCGGTGAAGGCGACCCAGCGCCCGTCAGGCGAGAACTGTGGCCCGCCCTTGCCCACCTCGGGCGCGTCCGTGAGCTGCTCGATGGCGCCCGTGCCCACGTCCAGGAGGTAGAGCTCGGTGTGCAGTCCCGATTCAGTGATGTTGCGCTCGTAGCGCTCCGCCGATGTGCCGCGGAAGCCCACCCAGCGGGAGTCGGGGGAGATGGTGAAGCCGGAGACCGTGATGGTGGGGTCCGCGGTCAGCCTGACGGGCTCCCCGGGCTCCCCGGGCTCCTCGTCGCCCAACTCCATGGCCCAGAGGCTCTGGAGCGGCGTCTCCATGTTGAAGATGTTCACCGAGAAGCCCTTTTCGCGGCGGAGCCGCTCATCGGTGTCCAGGCTGTCCGCGGCGATGAAGTAGATGCGGCGGCTGTCCGGCGCGATCTCCCAGCGCTCCACACCCGTGTCGTGCCGCGTGATCTGCTCCGCCGCCGCCTCACCAGCGGCCAGCTCGGCCACGGCCATGCGATAGAGCTGCCGCGCACCCGACTTCCCGCTACGGTAGACCAGCCATCGGCCGTCGCGGCTCAGCGCATAATCGACCACGCCTTCCCGCGCGCTCGTGATCCGACGAGCCTCGCCGCCGTCCGGGCGCATGAGGAAGAGCTGGTTCTGGTTGCCCTCACGGTTCGACTGGAAGATGAAGAAGCTGCCATCCCGGGCCCATGAGGGCGACGTCTCGCTCCTCTCCTCCGTGAACGTCATGCGCCGGGTGGACGGGAGCCCCTCCTCCAGCGACACCAAATGGATGTCCGTCTGGCGGCGGTCCTTCTCCCAGTCCGGGTAGGCAACGGTGTAGAGGAGCCACCGCCCGTCCGGGCTCGGTGTGAACGATCCCGCGGATCGCATCTCCTGCATGTCCATGAAGGTCATGACCCGCGTGCCCTCGGGCGCGGCGGTCTGCGCCTCGACGGCGGCGGCCCACCCGAAGATGACGAAGAGCGTGACCGGGAGCAGGGCGGGGAAGGCCCTCGTCGGCCGGCGTGCTGGTGTAGACATTATGATTCCGATAGCGATGAACCCGTCGGGCGCCGGAGGCTACGCCGCCCCGGCCGCTCGAAGTGGATTCCACACTATACTACCTCCCGAGCCGCCGGGCACGCCGGCTCCGGCGACCCATCCGGACCCCGAGCCCCGTTTCCTGCGTGCCGCGCGCGCGTGCCTCGATAATGATGCAAGCGTACGAAGCACGCGGTTTGCAGCCCGGCAACCGGCGGCTGGGTGGTGGCTGGGCGGTCGGAGCTCGGAGTTCGGAGCTCGAGTCGAGCGCGCGGCACCCGCCGCCGCCCTTCAACCCGCCTCCGCCCGTTGCGCCGGCCGAGCGGCCGTCCCAGGTTTGGCGCCTCGAACCTGGCGAGGCTGATGAACACCAACCTGATCATCCCTGGCGCGTTCGCCATTCACGGACTGGCCATGCTGGCCATGGCCCTGGGCCTGCCCTGGACCATCCGCGGGGGCAAGGAGGAGTGGTTGGGTGCCTCGTGGCTCCTGGGCGACGGGGTGGTGGCGGTGGTGGTGGGCGTGATGGTCTGGCTGGGGGCCGGCGGCGCCTACGCGGCGGCGGCGGTGGGCTTCTGGGCGGGCACCGTCTGGTGGCCGACAGCCGCCTGGGTCGGCGCCGTGTCCACCCTGGCGGCCGTGGGCCTATGGGCCCGGAGCGTCCCCTCCGGCGCCTACGCGGGCGCCGCCCTGGCCGCCGGCACCATCGTCTACCTGATCCTCCTCTGACGGACGGGAGCGCCGTGGCCACCACCTAGGCCACCACCACCGCCTTTCCCACCACCTCGGTCACCACCTCGGCCGCTTTCGCCACCGCCGCCTGCTGGCCTCATCCGCCGCCCAGCATACTGTCGAAGAAGTCGGCGGTGGCGCGGAAGGTGGTCAGCCAGTTCTGGTGGCGGAGGAAGCTGTGGACCTCGTCGGGGAAGACGAGCTGCTCCACGTGCACGTCCCGGTCGCGCAGGGCCTCGACCAGGGTGACGGTCTCGATGAAGGAGACGTTCCTGTCGTCGTCGCCTGAGATGACCAGGACGGGCGAGCGCCAGGTGTCGAGGCTGGAGACGGGCGAGGCCAGGTACGCGGTCCGTGCCTGCTCGGGCACCTCCAGGGGGTTGTAGGACGGCACGAAGGTCCTGATCCCCACGTTCCAGTCGTGGACGCCATGGATGTCGACGCCGGCGGCGAAGAGGTCCGAAGCCCGGGCCAGGCCCATGGCGGTGAGGTAGCCGCCGTAGGATCCGCCCCAGAGGCCGATGCGGTCCGGGTCCACGTCGGGTCGGGCCTTGAGGTAGAGCCCGGCGCCCAGGACGTCCCGAAACTCGCTGGCGCCGGCGGCGCCGTAGTCGTCCGCCTCCCGGAACTCCATGCCGTAGCCGGTGCCGCTGCGGAAGTTGAGCGACAGGACCACGTAGTTCCGGGCGGCCAGGTACTGCTTCATGGCGTACATGTGGTGGTAGTAGCTGCCGTAGTGGAAGCCCAGCAGCATCTGTCGCCGGGAACCGCCGTGGAGGAAGAGGAGGGCGGGCCGCCGCTCTCCTGCCTGGAGGTCCGGCGGCAGGAAGAGCTGGGCCGGGATCTCCATCCCGTCGGTGGCGGTGATGGTGACGGCCTCGGGCACCACGAGCCGGTGAGCGGGGAAGCGGTCGGGTATGGAGCCCGGGACCAGCTCCCGTGCCGTGGCCTGGCCGTCAGTGGCCCGTCTGGCCGTGGCCCGTGCCTCTGCCACGTCGCCCACCATGACAGCCGGGTGCGCCGGTGTGCGGGCGTCGGACCGGAGGAAGGCCAGGGCGCCGCCGTCGGAGGTGGGGGTAGGTGCCCACTCGATGCCGTCGCCGCTGGTGAGCGCCGTGGGCGGCCCGCCGGAGGGGGACACGCGCCACAGGTGGCGGCGGTCGATGTCGTCCTGGTTCGAGTTGAAGACCAGCTGCCGCCGGTCGGCGGTCATGGTCACGTACTCCACCTCGAACTGGCCGGGGGTGAGGAGCGTGGCCGTGCCGCCATCGGCGGGGACCGAGTAGAGGAGGGTCCAGCCGTTCCGTTCCCAGGGGAAGGCGATGTGGTCGTCGGCGCCCCAGAAGAGCTGGGCGCTTGCCACCACGCCCCGGAACGCGCTGCCGGGGCCTGGCTCCGCCCGCCAGATCTCACGGCCCTGGCCCGTGGTGGGGTCCGCCACCCATATGGACCAGGGCATTGCCTCCCGCCGCGGCCGGAAGAGCCGGTTCTCCAGGTTGGACGCGGCCATGCGGATGAAGGCGACGCGGCTCCCGTCCGGCGACCAGGCGGGGCTGGTGTCCCGGTCCACGCTGGGCTCGAGCCAGGTGATGCTGGCGCGGGCGGCATCGTATACGCCGATGAAGGCATGGCTGCCCCGGTTGCTGGCGAAGGCCAGCCTGCCGCCGTCCGGCGACCAGTTCAGGGAGCCGGGCCCGCCCCGGACCTGGACCATGACGCTGGGCTCGGTGGAGCCGTCCAGCGGCGCGTGCCAGATGTTGCCGCCCCGCAGGAAGACCACCTCGTCGCCCCGTGGCGAGATGGCGGGCGAGGTGCCGGGGCCGATCCGGACGGG
Source organism: Gemmatimonadota bacterium (assembly GCA_007126035.1). Classification (GTDB taxonomy): domain Bacteria; phylum Gemmatimonadota; class Gemmatimonadetes; order Longimicrobiales; family RSA9; genus SLCC01. The sequence goes on along the minus strand of SLCC01000155.1, from coordinate 19,570 downwards.
GTCGCCCCGGTGGAGGTCGATCCGCCAGAGCGCCTGCTCCGCACCCGCCGGGTCGCTGGTGGGGTTGGGGTTCTCTCCCTGTCGGTTCGCGCCGCCGCCCCGGACGAAGACCAGGGTGCCGCCGTCCGGCGAGAAGGTCAGACCGCCGATGTCCTGGCCGTCGTCGGCGTCGTAGCCGGTGAGTTGGCGGGCGTCGTACGACGGCGGGCTGGCCACCCAGATGTTGCGCCGGCCTTCGTCGTTCATGACCCAGGCCACGTGGCCGCCGAACGGCGCCGCCACCAGCCCCGACGGGAAGGATGGGCTCAGCAGGTCTTCCAGCGAGACGGTCTGGGCCGCCGCCCCGGCGGGCACGAGCAGAGCCATGGCCATGGCCAGTGCCCGGGCCGGAGCCAGGGCAGAAACGAGTGCCCGGCCCGAAGACAGGGCCGAAGCCAGGCTCGATGTGACAGCCAGTAGTGGAACGGGTAGTCGTCGGGCGGGGACCGACTCGGGCGCGGGTGTCGCGGCGGGCCAGCGGCGTCGCATGGGGTCTCCGTGATCTGTGTTGTCAGCGGCGGCACCTGCCGCCGTGGTCTCGGGTTCGAGTGAATGTAAGACGGGTGGGCCGGAGGATGAAGGATCCGCTATGGGCGCATGGGCACCCACGGTTGCGTATATCGTCAATCCTGTACAGCTTCAGTCCTTGGATGGTCGTCACGCCGCATCACGGTTGATGGGAGCATGTTAGGCGCAGTCTACCGTTACATCCTGTTCCACGATGACAGCAAGCTCTTCGTCTTCACGTACGTGGGTCTTGCTGTGGTGCTGGCCATCTGGCTCGGCCTGTTCTGGCTGGCGGTGGTGGTGGCGGGCCATCTGCTTATCGAGCTGGTCAAGCAGCATCACTACGACCCGCGTCCGCTGCCGGCACTGGCCCGCAGCCTATGGGATCTGAAGCTGGACATAGGCCTGGTCCTGTTCGGTCTCGTCATCGGTCTGTACATGGGCGTCATCCTGGGCGCTGCCGGCCTGGGCGCGGCGGCCAGGGTGGGCGCCCAGACGGCGACGCGGGTGGGGATCTGGCAGCGGGCGGTGCGTGGGCTCCTGCTCACGGTGGACGACGTTGCGCTGGTGGTGAAGACCCGCTCGGTCGGGAACGGTGGAGGCGCTGCCGAGGCGGCGATGGCGGCGTCTGGAATGGACCAGGCCGCCAGCACTGGCTCGGGCGGGTCGGCGGAAACGGATGCCGTCCCCGAGCCGCCGCACCCACCATCGGAGCCGCCTGCCGGTGGGCCGGATCTCTGGGGTGGTTGGGCCGCGCCCCGTTGGTCCAGGGGCGACAGGCTCGCCCTGGGCTTCACCGTGCTCAGCGCATTGCTCCTGGTCGCCGCGCCGCTGCTCACCGACCACACGCCGGCCACGGCGTGGGCCGAGATCCTGAGGGAGCTGAGGCCCTTCCCCGAGGGTTGAGCCGGGCAAGTAGTCCGTATTTTGTGACCATGTGCGGCAGAAAACCCTGTCCTGCTGCCCCCGCTGGTCATTACCTTTGATTCGCGAGCCTGCCTGCCGTCGGCGCTGACGTTCTAACCGGGCCATGAGAGAACAACACGCGCGGTCCCAACGCGATCCTCGGCCACGGGACGATCCATCTGATCGTCAGAAGGACCTCGTTGACCGGATCGCCGAGCTGGAGGCGGAGCTCGCGGCCCGGCAGTCGGCTGCGGGTCTGGCTGACCGCCACGCGTTTCTCCTCGAGTTGAGCGACAGGCTGCGGCCCCTGTCCGATCCACGTGCCGTGATGACCGCGGCGGCGGAGGCACTGGGCCGGCACCTGGACCTGGCGTCGGTGGGTTACGTGGTGATGGAGCCGGACGAGGATACGGCGGTGGTGGGCGGTGAGTACAACGACGGCCGCCTGACGGATCTGTCTGGCTTCAGATTCCGTCTGTCCCGGTCCCGTCCGGATGTCGCGCCGGCGCTGCGGGCCGGGGAGGACGTGTTCGTGGAGAAGCTGGATGGTGAGGTGGGGGCGGCGCCGGGTAGTTCGGAGGTGGTGCGGGGCTCCGCGGTCAGATCTGGCGCGGTGATCCCGTTGAACAAGGACGGCCGCCTGGTGGCATGGTTGTACGGCGAGCATCCCGAGCCGCGCGAGTGGTCCGAGGAGGAGCGGTTGCTGTTCCGCGACGTGGCGGAGCGGACCTGGGACGCCGTCGAGCGGGCCAGGGCCAGGGAGGAGGCACGCGATAGTGCCAGCCGGCTGGAGCGGCTGGCGGACGCGGCGCCGGCCATGCTGTGGGTGAACGATACGTCCAACCGCTGCGTCTTCCTGAGCCGTGGCTGGTACGAGTTCACCGGCCAGGCCGAGGGTGAAGGTCTGGGTCTGGGGTGGTTGGACGCGGTGCACCCGGACGACCGGGACCGGGCGGCTCGCCGGCTGTTCGAAGCCGCCAGAGAGCGCAGGCCGACCACGGTGGATATCCGGCTCCGGCGCGCCAATGGCCATTATTCATGGGTCATGGATGCGGGCCGCCCCTGGTTCGAGGACGGCGAATGGCGCGGCTACGTGGGTACGGTGGTGGACATCCACGACCGGAAGCTGGCGGCGGAGGCGCTACGCCGGAGCGAGTCGCGCCAGAGGTTCCTGCTCGAGTTGGGCGACCGGCTCCTCATGTATGCTGACGCGTACCAGGTCATGAGGGTGACCACCGAGGCCGTGGGCCGGCATCTCGGCGTGGCTGCCGCGGGCTACAACGTGCTCGATGCGGACGACGAGACGGGCGAGGTGGCCACCGCCTACAACGAGGGCCGCCTGCCGGGCCCGGTACCGGGCCAGCGGTTCATCCTGGGTGATCGCCCGCCGGGCTGGGGGCCGGTGCTGCGCTCGGGCGGGGCCGTCTTCATCGAAGACGAGTCACTGGACCCGCGCGACGTGTGCGGGGGCGAAGATTCCATCCCCGGTGCCGTCCGGGCCTGCGCCGGTGTGCCCCTGATGCGGGGAGGCCGCCTCGCCGCCTGGGTGTACCTGCTGCACGACTCGCCCAGGCGCTGGAGCCACGCCGACCGCCAGCTGCTGCGCGACGTGGCGGCCCGTAGCTGGACGGCTGTCGAACGGGCCCGGGCCGAAGAGAAGCTCCGAGAAGCCAACCAGGCCAAGGGTAGGTTCCTGTCATTCCTGAGCCACGAGCTGCGCACGCCGCTCACGGGCGTGATCGGGTACGCGGATCTCCTCGAGTCCGAGATGTATGGCCCCACCACGGCGAAGCAGAAGGAGGCGGTGGCGCGGATCAAGAGCAGCGCGTGGTACCTGGTCTCCATAGTCGACGAGGTCCTGACCCTGACCCGCGCGGAAGCGGGCAGGGAGGAGGTGCGCCCGGCCGACGTGGACCTGGCGGGAATCGTGGCCGACGTGGTCCGGATCCTGGAACCTCAGGCGCACGCCCACGGCCTGGCCATGCACCTGGAGGGCGCCGAGCCTCCGCTCCCCGTCAGGAGCGACCCCGGCAAGATCAGGCAGCTCCTCATCAACCTGGTGGGCAACGCGGTGAAGTACACCGAACAGGGCAGCATCACCGTGCGGCTGGACAGCTCGTCGTCCGAGACGGTGGAGATCCATGTGGTGGACACTGGCCCCGGGATCGCGCCGGAGGACCAGGAGCGGATCTTCGAACCCTTCACACAGGTCTCCGCCTCCTACCACCGGTCCCAGGGCGGCACCGGCCTGGGTCTGGCCATATCCCGGAGGCTGGCCCGGCTCATGGGTGGTGATGTGACGCTCAGGAGCGCGCCGGGGGAGGGGAGTACCTTCACGCTACGGCTGAGCCGGCACCTTCCGGGGTAGTCGAGCGGCGAGCGTCGGGGAGAATGGCCGCAGGCCACCCCCGGCCGGACCGCACCTCGGACCTCGGACCTCGGTGCTCACCTTGCCAGCGCCCGCAGGCGGTCGCGCTCCGCCCGGTCCCACTGGAAGAGCTCTGGTGCGGCGGGTGGTATGCGGTAGAGCCATGAGATCCCCAGGGGTCCCAGGTAGTCGTCGTCCAGGTGGTAGACCGGGTCGCGGAGCGCCGCCTCGAGGGTGATGAAGCGGAAGCCTTCCTGGGCCAGGAGACGGAGGAGGTGGCGGAGGTTGTGGGCCAGGAGGGCGTTCGCGTGGAGGAGTATGATGTGTGCCACGTCGCGGCCGAGCCGTTCTCCGGCCACCTGCTGGTAATGACTCGAGGCTCGCAGGATGTGGTCGATGTAGGCGTCGGCGATGGTCCTGGCCCTGGCCTGGTCGCCTGCCTGGAGGGCGGCCACGTAGTCGTTGTTCATCACCCAGTCGAGGGACTCGATGGTGACGGGAGCGACCGGGGCGGACATCGCGTCGATGGTCTCGCGCCCCACCCGGTACCGTTCTACCGTGTGGCCCCGGTGCAGGTATGGGTACCGGAAGGGGATGGCGTCGTGGCCGGTGAGCTCGCGGAGGAACGCGTCGCATGACATGGCGTCGGCGGCCCAGGCGGCGGGGTCGGCCCGGTTCAGGTCCAGGTGCCCGGACGTGTGGTTGCCCAGCTGGTGGCCTGCCTGGAGCCAGCGTCGCAGGACGGGCGCGCCCGGGGGAACCCGGTCGCAGTTGACGAAGGCGGTGGCCGTTGCGTCATGAGCAGCCAGTGCTGCCAGGATGGAGTCGGTGGCTTCCAGCCTGCTCATCCCCGGTGGCAGCGGTCCCACCCAGGGCAGGTCGTCCACGGTGATGGCCATGGCGGGCAGGTCCCGTTCCGGCGCCGGGGCTACGCGGGGTTCAGGCCGCACTTCCGCCGCCGGCTGCTCGGTGGGCGGCCGCATGTCCGGCTGGGGCTCCGGGCAGGCCGCCAGGAGCGGGATGAGGGCCAGCCCCAGCATCCGGGCCGGGCTCCGGTGTCGTAGTTGGGTGGTACGGCGATGCATGCGTCCTCCGGCCGACGAACGGTGCACGACGCGTTCCCAGTCGCTCCGACCGGACCTCGTACCTGGCACCTCGGACCTCGGACCACCGGCTGGGGCGGGTGAGCTCGTCGCTGAGCTGGCGCAGCCGTTCCTGGGCCCCGGTGACCTCGGCGTATTCGTGGCCGATCCGCTGCTCCCACGTTCACGGGTTCCTGGAGCTGGTTTCGCCATTTCCAACCGGGCCCGCTCGGGCTATTGTTTCCTTTTCCAGTGTCGTATCGACGTTGTTGCGTCCCGGCGCGGCCGGAACCGTGAGAAGCAAGCGTATGACCACAGACGACCCCGTCCTGCTCCATCCCGGCAGCGAAACGGCGCGGCTGGTGCGGGAGAAGGACTGGTCGACGACGCCGCTGGGGCCCATGGACCAGTGGCCCGACTCTCTGCGCGTGGTGCTGGGGATCTGCCTGCGCTCGCGCTTTCCAATGTTCGTCTGGTGGGGCCCGGAGCTCATCAACCTGTACAACGACGCCTGCATCCCGCTCCTGGGCGCGCGTCACCCTGAGCTTTCGGCCGGCCGCTCCCCGTAGTCTGGCCGGAAGTCTGGGACGCTGTGGAGCCCCAGGTACGGGTGGCGCTGGAGAGCGGTGAGGCCGTGCGTAGCGAGCGCCTGCGCCTGGTGACTGATCGGGACGGCCAGGTGCAAATCGTCTACCACAGCTGGGCGCACACACCCATTCCGGAAGACGATGACCGGGTAGGCGGCCTGATCTGCTCGGTAACCGACGAGACGGAGCGGGTGCTCACCGAGGCGGCCCGTGTACGGGCCGAGGAGGCGCTGCGCAGGAGCGAGAGCTTGTATCGAGACCTGTTCGAGTCCATCGATGAAGGGTTCTGCGTGGTCGAGATGATCTTCGACGGCCACGAGCCGGTGGACTACAGGTTCGTCGAGATGAACCCTGCCTGGGAAGTGCACACGGGTCTGGAGAACGCGGTGGGCCGGACCGTCCGGGAGGTGCTACCGGAGCTGGAGGAGCAATGGGTCCGGATCTTCGGCGGCGTGGCCCGTACTGGCCGGCCCGTCCGATTCGAGAGCCGCTCGGACGTTCTGGGCCGCTGGTTCGACGTCTTCGCCTTCCGGGCCGATGAGCCGGCCCCGGCAGGGTGGCCATGCTGTTCAAGGACATCACCCGCCAGAAGCGGGCGGAGCAGGCGCTGGCGGAGAGCCGGGAACGGTTCCGGGCGGTCCTGGAGCATTCCCAGGACGCCGCCTACCGCCGGGACCTCCGTACCGACGACTACGACTATGTCAGCCCGGTCATCGAGGAGGTGCTGGGTATCGACCCGGACGAGCTCCGGACCATGCCCGTTGAGGCGGTGGTGGAGCGCATCCATCCGGAGGACCGTGACCGGGTCCGGCACACCATCGCCGATGGGATCCGGTCGGGGACCGGTCGGATAGAGTACCGGTTCCGGATGGACGATGGCGCATACCGGTGGCTTGCCGACTACTTCACCGTGCAGCATGACGGGCAGGGAACCGCCGTCTATCGCACCGGCATCGTACGGGACGTGACGGCGCAGAAGCAGGCCGAGCAGGCGTTGCGGGACGCGGCGGAAGCCTCCGCCTTCCGGGTCGCTCTCAGTGATGCCCTGCGCCGCCTGGTGGATCCGTCGCAGATCCAGGCGGCGGCCGCCCGGGTCCTGGGTCGGTACCTGGGCGTGGACCGGGTCATGTACGGCGAGGTCAGCGACGACGGGCAGTACGTCCTCATCGGCGCCGACTATCATGCCGGTTTGCCCAGCCTGGTGGGGAGTTATCGAATCGACGACTACGGTCCGGCAGCCATGAGGGAAGCCCGGGCGGGCCGGACGCTGGTAGTGTCGGACGTGGGTAGCGACCCCCGCCTGACCCCGGCGGAGCGGGCTGCGACCACCGAGCTGGGCATCGGCGCCTACGTACTGGTCCCGCTTATCAAGGACGACCGTCTGGTGGCGGCGTTCGCCGTGCACAACGCGGTGCCCCGGCCATGGACCGATCGGGAGGTGGGACTGATCGAGGAGACGGCGGAGCGGACGTGGGAAGCGGTGCGGCGAGGCCGGACCGAAGTTGCGCTGCGCCAGGCCAAGGAGCTGGCCGAGGAGGCCAGCCATGCCAAGAGCCAGTTCCTGGCCGTCATGAGCCACGAGCTCCGGACACCGCTCACCGGCGTCATCGGCTTCGCCGACCTGATGGAGAGCGAGGTCCTGGGGCCCATGACCGACAAGCAGCGGGAGTCGCTGGCCCGGATCAAGACCAGCTCCTGGCACCTCATCGGGATAATCGACGAGATCCTCACCCTTTCCCGCCTGGACGCGGGCCGCGCCGAGGTCCGGAACGAGGACGTGGACGTGGCGGACCTGGTACGGGAAGTGGTCCGGATATTCGAGCCCCAGGCCCAGGATCGGGGGCTCCAGTTCCACTGGCACGACACCGCAGAGGCGGTCACCATCCGGAGCGACGGCGGCAAGATCCGCCAGGTCCTGATCAACCTCATCAGCAACGCGGTCAAGTACACCCCGGACGGTGGGATAGACATCCAGCTGGAGCGGCCGGCCGAGGACCTGGTCCTGGTCCGCGTGTCGGACACGGGTCCCGGTATCGCGCCCAACGACCATGAACGCATCTTCGACGCATTCACCCAGGTGGACAGCTCGCACACCCGCTCGGCCTCGGGGACCGGGCTCGGGCTGGCCATCAGCCGCCGCCTGGCCCGCCTCCTGGGCGGCGACGTGACCCTGGAGAGCGAGCCCGGCAGCGGGAGCAGGTTCACCTTCCGACTGCCGGCCCGCAACGATTAGTGGAGTTCCGGCGGGCCCAGCGGGCTGGGGGGGCAGCCTTCCTCCTCCACCGTGTAGATGACGCCCGCTACCTGCCATTCGCCGTTGGACTGGACCAGGCTGAACCCGTTGATGCCGCAATGACTGAACTCGCCGTCGACATGGAAGTCGTAGCTGGTCCAGACCATGGCGATGGGACCGTGGATCAGGACTTCCGGCTCCCACATCCGCTCGTGCATTGCCGGTCCCGGTAACCCGATGGCATGCATGAACTCGCGGTGCGGAATCGCCTGCGGCTCGCCGCCTTCCACGGTGGGGATCACCCGGACCAGGGCGCCGTCGGGAAGCAGCAGTCGCCTCGCCGCTGCGTCGTCCCGGGTGTTGATGATGTCCAGCAGGCCCTCGGCCGCCGCCAGGACCGCCCGCTCCTCTGCGGTGTACGCCCGGGCATCCGCTCCGGCCCGGGCATCCGTACCGGCCCGGGCATCCGCCAGGGAGGGACCGGCCAACGACACGCCGGCGAGGGCGACGGCGAGGGCTATGCAGCTGAGCGCGGTTGCTCGCGAGCGGCGCATGGTGACCTCCAGCGATAGTGGCGGTTGTGCGAAACTTCCCGGTCAGGTGTCCGTAGGAGATTCTGGGAGAGCTGACCCCTAGACACAAGACAGAGGTGCCCATGAGACCCAGGAACCGGTGGAGCCCGTGGCTCGCCGCCTGTCTGATCGTACTGGCCAACTGTGCCCCGGCGGCCACCGGCGCCGTCGCCGATGCCGCCGTTCCTGACACCGCTGCCGGGTCCGGGGGTGGCGTCTCGCTGGCCGCCGACGCCGGCCTGGCCTCGGAGCTGGATGCGGTGCTGCGGGATGCCTTCCCAGCCGACGAGCCAGGCGCGGCCGTCATAGTGGTCCGTGATGGCGAGGTCCTGCTGCGCGCCGGCTACGGGATGGCCGACCTGGAGCTGGGCGTCCCCATAAGTCCGGAGCACGTCTTCCGGATCGGCTCCATCACCAAGCAGTTCACGGGCGCGGCGATCCTGATGCTGGCGGAGGAGGGCGAGCTCTCGCTGTACGACCCTGTGACTCGTTTCCATCCCGACTATCCCACGGGCGGTCGGACGGTGACCGTCGAGCAGCTACTGGGTCACACGTCCGGCATCCGCAGCTACACCGGTATGCGGGAGTGGGCGCCGACCCGGCGCCAGGACCTGACGCTGGAGGAGCTGAAGGCGCTGTTCCGGGACCAGCCCTTCGACTTCGAGCCGGGCGACCGCTACCGCTACAACAACTCCGGCTACATCCTGCTGGGCGCCATCATCGAGGAGCTGTCGGGGATGACGTACGGCGACTTCGTGGCGAGCAGGATCTTCGAGCCCCTGGGCATGAGCGCATCCCGTTACGGCGACGTGGCCCCGGTGATCCCGAACCGGGTCGCGGGCTACTCCCGTGGCGGGGACGGGTGGGTCAACGCCGACTACCTGAGCATGACCCATCCCCATGCCGCCGGCGCCCTCCTCTCGTCCGTGGACGACCTGGCCAGGTGGGACGCGGCCATGACCGCCGGTGAGATCATGGGCGCGGAGGCCTGGGAGCGGGCGCTCACGCCCGTCACATTGAACGACGGTCGCAGCACCGGCTACGCCGCCGGTTGGATGCTCGGGCGGCTTGGGCCGTACGAGACGGTGGAGCACGGTGGTGGGATCAACGGGTTCTCCGCGTACGCGCTGCGCGTGCCGGAAGCCCGGCTGTTCGTGGCGGTGTTGGCCAACGCCGACCAGCCGCTGGCTTCGCCGTCGCAGCTGGCCGTGCTCCTGGCGGACATGGTCCTGGGCGGGGTCATGGACCAGCCCGCCATCGCCGTGACCGAGGACCGGCTCAGGGACTACGTGGGCGTCTACCGCGTGGATGACACTGTCACCCGGACCATCACGCTCCAGGACGGGCGTCTCCTCTCCCAGCGCACTGGCGGCAGGCAGCTAGAGCTGCGGCCCATCGGTGACGACCTGTTCCTGTTCCCCGACACCGGCACCCTCGTACGCTTCGAGCGATACGACGGCGAGGTCCGGGCCATGCTGGTGGATCCGAGGCTCGGCCTGGGGGAGAGGGCCCCGCGGGAGACGGACGCGCCGGCGCTCCGACCCTCCGACGCAGGGCCGTAGCGCCCGCAGCCCCCGGTCCGCAGCCCTCGGGCCGCTGGCGATGGCGCCGGTAACGGTGTCACGGGCAGAGGCCACCCTGGCAGAGGCGACCCTGGCAGTTGCTACCCCCTTCGGTCACCGCACCGTCCGTCGCAGCTCCTGGATCGAAGCCATCAGCCGGTCACCCTGGCGGACGGGCTCCCGGTGCTCGTGCACGCGGATGGAGCCCAACCCGTTCTGCTGCGCCTGGAACAGGGCCATGTCGGCGGCGCGGAGCAGGTCGCCCGAGAGGGCCATGTTCGGGTCCCAGCTGGCTATGCCGGCACTGGCGCTGAGCGGGTCGGTGGGCCCTGTGGCGGCGGCGAAGTCCACCTGGACGGCCTTGGCGAAGATGGCGGCGTCGTCTGCGCCACCGGAGCTGAAGATGGTGAAGAAGCCGGTGTTGTGGCGGCCTGAGAAGTTCATCCTGCGGGTCTTCTTGCGCAGGATGCTGGCGAAGGTTCGCCGCACGGCGTCGGTGCTCCGGCGTCCGTGCCGGAGCTGGTACCGAGTGATGTCGTCGATCTGGAACACCACCAGGGTGAGGGGCCGGCCCCTGAGGGCGCCGGCGAAGTCCCGCTCCAGGACCTGGGCTCCGTGCTTGTCGTTGGGCAGGCCTGTGACCTGGTCGGTCAGCTCGAGTCTCTCCGCCCGCACCCTGGAGCGCTGGAGCAGCTCGGCCATGATGCCCACCCCGGCCGTGGTGCCCACGGCCACCAGCAGGATCCGGAGCACTGGCCCGGTGGCGGCCATGTCGACCCCGAGATATGCTCCGCCGGCCTGCACCGCGGCCAGCCCTGCCATGACGGCGGCCAGGATGGTGGCGATACCCTGCCAGCCCCGGTGATAGGCCAGGAGGAATGCCGGTATCACGGCCAGGATCCAGAGCAGGGTCTCGTGGTGCGACGCGTGGGGCGATAGTGCCGCGCCCGAGACGGCTACGGCGATGGCGGTGAACGAGATACAGGAGGCGCGGAGCGCCTGTGGCGAGACGCTTTCAGGGAACATGCGGTATCATCCGGATGAAGGTTCGGGCAGCAAGGAGGGACAGGATTTGTGCCAGCAGCCAGGAGCCTTGAGGCCCAACGCCTTCGTGGTCAGGCGGGCGGCGGGAATCCGCAACTATTACGCGAATCGGTCACTTGTCTCCGAGCCCTGGCAGGTCACCCGCCCGGATCAAGCCGCTCGTTCGCGTCTCCGAAGGTGAAGCCCGGCCCCGGACCGCCGGAGACCACGTAGATGGACGATCCGATGGCCGCGGCGCCCAGCCCGTGGCGCGCGGTGGGCATGGGCGGGAGCAGCTCCCAGCGATCGGTCCGCGGGTCGTAGCGCTCGGCGTCATCGAAGGTCCGCTCGTCAGGCTCGTCCAGCCGCTCGCCGCCGAAGGCGTAGACGTATCCCCGGTGCTCCAGCACCGCCACGCCGCTCCGGCCGGTGGGCACGGCGGGTCCCCCGGTCCAGCTGTCGGCGGCCGGGTCGTATATCTCGTGGACGGCCATGGTGAAATCGCCGTCGGCTCGACCCAGCACGGCGTGGATCCGGCCGTCGGCGGCCGCCGCTCCCAAGTGGTTGCGCGGGGTGGGCATGGGCGCCAGTGCGTGCCAGCTGTCGGTGGCCGGGTCGTACGCCTCGTGCGTGTTCACCGACCGGTCGTCCGTCATCCGGTCCCGGGTCAGGTCGACGGCGTCTTCAGCCGCGGTCCCGCCGATCACGTGGATCCGGCCGTTCAGCATGGCCCAGCCCGCCGCGCCACGGGGCGTGGGCATGAGTGCGCCCTCGCTCCACTCGCCCGTGGCCAGGTCGTAGATCCGAACGTTGGCCACCGGCTCGAAGGTGGTCTCGCGGAAACCGCCCAGGATGTAGAGCCGACCGTCGTGGTACTGGAAGGGGGCGTGGTGCACGCCCTCAGGCAGCTCGGTGACGGCGGCCCAATCGTCGGCGTCGGGGTCGTACCGCCACAGCGTCCGCGGCGCGGTGGCCCGCTCCTCGCCCACCGGCGGCCCGAAACCGCCAGCCAGGTACACGTACTGGCCATCGGTGGCGGCGCTCACCTCGGTCCGACGCTCCGGCACCGGCGCCAGCGTGACCCAGGTGGCGGGAACAGGGTCCAGAGGCATACCCACCGGTGGTGGCAGATCGGGGGCTCGCGGTGCGCCGACGGGCCCCGCGCAACTGGCCGCGGCGGCCAGGGCAAGGCCGGCAACGACGTTGACGGCACCGATCATGACCCGGTTCCGGGCTCTGGCTTCCATGGCGGCACCCGCTGTTGAGTCCAACTCACCTCAGGGTAGACCACGCCATACTGTGCAAGAGCCGTACTCCCGGCGGCGCACCCCGGTCGCCGCTTTCTTCCGCCGTTCCGCCGGTTCCGCCGTTTCGCTGTTTCCTCCGCTGTCGCCGTGTCGTATCTTGCCCCATCATCACGCGACAACCTGAGGGCCCGGGGCCTGGTTCCCCGGCCGCTGACTCATGAAGAAGCAAGGTAAGACGGACCAGGACAAGTCCCGAGGGCTCGACCTGGCAGTACCACCGGTGCGACGGATCCCGGCCCAGGCGGTGGTCCTCTCCCTCGTCGCCCTCGCCGTGCCCCTGGGCGCCAGGCTCCTGCCCGGCCACGTGCCCGGCGAGCAGGAGTTCCTGGTCTGGCTCCTGGCCCTGGTGCCCGCCTTCCTCTTCTCCTACTACCGCGGCTGGACCGGCGCCGCCACCGGGATCGCCGCCGCCATGGCCGCCTTCAGCCTGGCCTGCGCCGTATCCGTGGGGCTGGGCGGTGACCTGACCCTGGACGCCAGGGCGCCGGAGATGCTGGCCATCCTCCTCTTCGTCAGCGTCGGCGCCGGCTGGGTCACCGAGAAGATGCACCGGGACCGGGCGCGCATCACCGAGCTGGCCCTGACCGACGACCTGACCGGCCTCCCGAACCGTCGCCACCTGGACCTCTTCCTCAGGTCACAGTTCGCCGCCGCCATGCGCGGCCGCAACGTCAGCCTGGTCCTGTTCGACCTGGACCGCTTCAAGCCCTACAACGACCGCTTCGGCCACCGGGCAGGCGACCAGGCCCTGGCCGCCGTGGGCGAGGTCATCCGCAGGGTCACCCGGCAGATGGACCTGGCCTCACGGCTCGGCGGCGAGGAGTTCCTGGCCGTGCTCACCGACTCCGTTCCCCACCAGGCCGCCGTCTACGCCGAGCGCGTCCGCCAGGAAGTGGCCAAGCTCCAACTCGAGGAACCCATCACCCTCAGCGCCGGCATCGCCCACGTCACCAGGGACATGCAGACCCCCGAAGACGCCATCGACGCCGCCGACCGCGCCCTCTACCAGGCCAAGCAGGAAGGCCGCGACCGTATCGTCATCCTCGAGGAAGCGCCCGCCAACTGAAGCCCCGTGCCCGCGCGACGCGCCCGTGCCCGAACCCTCCCAGCTGACGAGTTCGGCCACGCCGCGAAGGTCGGCCACGCCGCGAAGGTCGGCCACGCCGCGCGCCGGAGGTGGAGCGGCTGCGGGGCGGTCGGAGTTCGGAGTTCGGAATTCGAGCCGAGCGCCCGGCCCCCGCCGCCGCCCGTCACCCCGTCGAAGCCCGGCAACCGGCGGCCGGCGGCTGGCTGGGCGGTCGGAGCTCGGCGCTCGGAGTTCGGAGCTCGAGCCGAGCGCCCGGCCCCCGCCACCACCCGGCCCCCCCCGCAGCCCCCGGCCCCCGCCGCCGCCGAACCCTCCGCAGCCTGTCACGACGCCTCCTCTCCCCGTACATTTCTGGGTTGACCCGCGCACCGCGGACCGATGCCCCGGCGTGCGGGTATGTTCCTGGCGATGCGGTCCCGGCCATTCCAGCACGAGCACGACACAGCATGGATCTCAAGCGGATCATAACGACGGTATTCGGTGATCGACACGAGCGGGAGGTGAAGAAGCTCCAGCCGTACGTGGACGAGATCAACGAGATATACGAGGGTCTGCACGACCTGTCCGAGGAGGAGCTGAAGGGGCAGACGGCGAAGCTGCGCGGCATCATCGCGGAGCGCACGTCGGCGCTGGAGTCGGAGCTGGCGGAGGTGCGAGAGACGAAGCGAGGCACGGAGGACCCTGTCGAGCGAGAGCGTCTGGGCCGTCGCATCAACCAGCTGGACGACGAGCTGAAGGTCGCCATCGAGGACGTGCTGGAAGAGATCCTGCCCGAGGCCTTCGCCACTGTGAAGGAGGCGACGCGTCGTCTCATGGGCAAGGAGATCATGGTCACGGGTCAGAAGATGACCTGGGAGATGATCCCCTACGACGTGCAGCTGATCGGCGCCATCGCGCTGCACCGTGGCATGGCCACGGAGATGGCCACCGGTGAGGGCAAGACGCTGGCGGCCACCATGCCGCTGTACCTGAACGCCCTGGCCGGCCGGGGCGCGCACCTGGTGACGGTGAACACGTACCTGGCCCAGCGTGACGCTGAGTGGATGAGCACCATCTACGAGTACCTGGGCCTGACGGTGGACGTAATCGACCTGCACGAGCCCGGCACGGAGCGGCGCCGGGAGGCCTACCTCGCCGACATCACGTACGGCACGAACAACGAGTTCGGCTTCGACTACCTGCGTGACAACATGGTCCACACGCTGGACCAGCGGGTGCAGCGGCTCCACTGGTATGCCATCATCGACGAGGTGGACAGCATCCTCATCGACGAGGCCCGCACGCCCCTGATCATCAGCGGGCCCGTGGGCCAGGAGCAGAGCGAGATCTACGCCCGCTACAACCCCATGGTCAGCCAGCTCTACCGCAAACAGACCAAGGTCATCAGCGAGCTGGTCACCGACGCGGAGCGGCTGCTGGCGGAGGGGCAGGAGGCGGAGGCGGGCAACAAGCTGCTGGCGGTCAAGCGAGGCGCGCCGAAGAACCGTCGCCTGCTCAAGCTGTTCGCCGACGACCCGAGCCTCCAGAAGCTGGTGCAGCAGACCGAGGCGGCGTACATGCGTGAGAAGCGGCTGCACGAGGTGGACGAGTTCATGCTCTACGCCATGGACGAGAAGGGCCACAACGTGCACCTGTCCGACCAGGGGCTGGACGAGCTGAGCCCCCAGGACCCCGACGCCTTCCTGGTCCCCGACATCAGCGTGGAGATCGGCGAGATCGAGCGGGACGAGGAGCTGAGCCTGGACGAGAAGCGGGACCAGATCCAGGCGCTGGAGAAGGAGTTCGCCGAGAAGAGCCAGAAGATCCACGCCATCCACCAACTCCTCAAGGCCTACACGCTGTTCCACCGCGACGAGCAGTACATCATCGAGGACGGCCAGGTGGTCATCGTGGACGAGTTCACCGGCCGCAAGATGGCCGGCCGGCGCTGGAGCGACGGGCTGCACCAGGCCGTGGAAGCCAAGGAGAAGGTGAGCGTCAGGGGCGAGACCCAGACGCTGGCCACCGTCACCATCCAGAACTACTTCCGGATGTACGAGAAGCTGTCCGGCATGACCGGTACGGCCGAGACGGAGGAAGGCGAGTTCCACCAGATCTACAGTCTGGACGTGATGGTCATCCCCACCAACCAGCCGGTGATCCGGGACGACCGCCAGGACCTGATCTACAAGACCGTCAGGGAGAAGTACAACAACCTGATGGACGAGATCGAGCGGCTCAACCGCCTCCAGCTGCCCGTGCTCGTCGGCACCGTGAGCGTGGACGTGTCCGAGACCCTGTCCCGCATGCTCAAGCGGCGGGGCATCCGCCACAACGTGCTCAACGCCAAGTACCACGCCCAGGAGGCCCAGATCGTGGCCGACGCCGGCCAGCCCGCCGCCGTCACCATCGCCACGAACATGGCCGGCCGCGGCACCGACATCAAGCTGGGCAAGGGCGTCACCGACGCCCGCACCGTGGGCTGGGCCCGGGAGCGCGGCCTGGACCTGGAGGGCCTCGTGTCCAGCGATCCCAACCGCTGGTTCGACCCCGACAACGTGGACGACGACCACGTCATCGAGTACGGCGGGCTCCACATCCTGGGCTCCAGCCGCCACGAGAGCCGCCGCATCGACCGCCAGCTCCGTGGCCGCGCCGGCCGTCAGGGCGACCCCGGCGCCAGCCAGTTCTTCCTCTCCCTCGAGGACGACCTGATGCGGATGTTCATGTCCGACCGGGTCGCCGGCATCATGGAGAAGCTGGGCCTCGAGGAAGGCGAGGTCATCACCCACGGGATGGTGACCAAGAGCATCGAGCGCGCCCAGCGCCGCGTCGAGACCCAGAACTTCGAGGCGCGCAAACGGCTGCTGGACTACGACGACGTCATGAACCAGCAGCGCGAGGTCATCTACGACCTCCGCCTCTTCGCCCTCGAGGGCGGCGAGGACCTGAAGGGCGAGATCCGGGAGATGGTCGAGACCGCCGTGCGCGAGAACGTGGCCGAGTTCACCCCCTCCGAGCTCCGACCCGAGGACTGGGACCTGGCGGGACTCAGGCAGCGACTGGCCCTCGAAAGCTTCATCATCGTGCCCGAACTGCCCGCCGAGAATGACCCCGAGCACGAGTTCGACTCGCCCGAAGACGTGGAAGACCTGGTCCTCGACAAGGTGCGCCAGGGCATCAAAGCCAAGTTCGGCGAGTTCGGAGAGCACGAGGAGCGCATCCTCAGCTGGATCCTCCTCAGCGTCATCGACGAGAAGTGGCGCGACCACCTCTACGACCTCGACCACCTCAAGGCATCCATCGGGTTCCGCGGCTGGGGCCAGAAGGACCCCCTCGTCGAGTACAAGAAGGACGCCTACGAGATGTTCGTCGGCCTCATGCAGGACGTCAGGAAGTCCGTGGCGGGGCTCGTCTTCCGCGCGCAGCTCGCCCCCAGGCCCGCCCCCAGGCCCATGGCACCCAAGCAGCTCACCCTCTCAGGGCCCAGCGACGTGCCCGGCGAGCGACAGGCCACCGGCTACAGCGCCGGCCAGGCGGGCGGCACCGCAGGACGACGCGGCGCCGGCGCAGGATACGGCGCAGGAACAGCCGCCGCAGGCGGAGCCCCCGGCGAGCCCGGCGCACCCGGCCAGGCGGACCCGTACGCCCCGGCGGCGGCAAGACCCACCGGCCTCGCCGGCACCGTCACCAACCGCGGCGACGAGGAACGGCGCCAGACACCCGTCACCGCCGAGGACAAGGTCGGCCGGAACGACCCCTGCCCCTGTGGCAGCGGCAAGAAGTACAAGAAGTGCCACGGCGTCGGCGCGTAGACAGCAGCCGTTAACGCTTCAGCCCGACCGGGCGTCTACCCTTTGTCGGACGCGGGCCTGGCCCGACCGCCGGGGGGCCTGGCCCGACCGCCGGCGGGCCTGACCCGACCGCCGGGGCCGTGGCCGCCCCGCGTCCCGGGACAAAGGTTTTTCGAGACACCCACACGTACTTCAGCCTGGAGGTGCCCCGTGCGTACCATCGCTCTCACCGCTGGTCTTGCCCTTCTCCTGCTGGCCGCCGACGCCACCGTCGTCGCCGCCCAGGACCGCCCCGACTTCACCGGCGCGTGGACGCTGGTGGAGACCACCGGCGGTCCCGAGGGTGCCCGCACCACCGGCCAGCGCCCGGGCGGGGCCCAGCGCGGGGGCGGCATGCTGGGGATCGGCCAGGAGGCGACGATCAGCCAGGACGACGCCACGCTGACCATGGTGCGTCAGACCCCTCAGGGCGAGTCTCGCATGGTCTACAACCTGGACGGCTCGGAAAGCCGGAACGTCCTGGGTATGGGCGGCCAGCGGGAGTTGGTGTCCCGGGCCAGCTGGGACGGGGCGACGCTGGTGATCGTCACGCCGATCGAGCTCGGCGGCTTCTCCGTCGAGTCCCGTATGACCATGTCGCTGGACGACGACGGGCGCCTGGTGGTGTCCACGACCCGCACCGGCGGCCCGGGCCCCGGCGGGACGACGACCTCGATCTACACCCGACAGTCCTAGTGCACTCACGCCGAAGTCCCGTGTAGCACCGGGACTTCGGCGTCAGTACCCCGGAGCCTCGCCCCCCCCGGTGGGCCCGCTCCCGGCCCGCTCCCGGACCGCTCCCGGACCGCGTCTGTCTCTGTCAGCGGGAAGTGTTGGTGTGGCCGGGCCCCATTTCCTCGCCGGGTGTGTCGTGGACGTGGACGACGAAGCTCTGCCGGGTCCGCCGCCCGTGCCCGTCCGTCGCCGTACAGGTGACCTCCGTGTCCTGGAAGCCGAAGAGGGTGCCGCTGGCGGGGGAGCAGACCAGCTCGTAGCCGGTCAGCAGTGAGCCCTCGTGGTCCCAGGCCCGGACGGCCCGGGAGAAGAAGACCTTGGCGCCCGCCGGGCTCGTCGCCCCGACCAGCCAGCGGCGGGGCACGACCAGGCGCGGGGCCGGCGTCTCGTCCCCGTCGTCGCAGGCCACGAACCAGACGTGGACCCGGGCCGTCTCGGCATCCTCCCGGTCCCGGCCAGGTCGTCCGCCGCCGGCCACCGTCGGCCTGATCTCCAGAATTGCCGTGGAATCCGGAGCCGCGTCGCCCCTGTTGGTGAGCGTGACATCGAACCAGTGCGTCTCGTCGGCCGGCCGAGCAGCGGGATCGCTACCCCCCGCCCCCGCCTCGACGCTCGCGCTCCTGCCCGAGGCGGTCCATACGACCCCGTCCGTCTCCCACTCGGTCAGCACGGTGAACCTGTAGCCGTCCCGGACCGGTCCGGAGGCGGTGAACGCGATCCGCACCGTGGCGGACGATCCGTACGAGCAGCTCGACGGAGTCAGCGCGACCACGCTACCCACCGAGCCGTTCACCTCGGCGCCCGGGCCCGGGTCGGACGCCCGCAGTTCCTCACCCGACGACGCCGATGGTGCCACGACCGGCCCTTGCACGCCGCCGATCAGCATCCCCTTCGTCACGGAGTCCACCGACGTATCAGGCTCCGAGAGCCAGCCGTTGCAGGCCAGCAGGGCCGCGCCGAAGACCGCCGCCAGCGACAGTGCCAGGATCGTCTGCTGCTTCCTCATGGTTTCTTTTCCCCCTCGTCCGCAGGCCAGCGCCACGCCATACAGGGAAGTTCGGGGCCACTCCGGAGCCGCGGCGAGCTCGAAGGGGCCGGCGGACCGGAGGCCATCGGCCGGAGACCCGCGCCACGTCTCCAGGGCGACGGAGCCAGCCACCCAACTCCCGGCGCCACAAATCGTTAGACGCTGTGCCAGCCCCACGTGCCGCCGCAGCAGGCCAGGAGCTCGATCCGCTCATGACCGTGCTCCGCCGCCCGGACCTTCCCAGCGCACCGGCGGGAAATGTCCCGCCGCAGGACAGGGGCGTGTCCCGCCCAGTGACACCGCAAGCGCTGACGCACTTCGACCCGGCTCGGCCCTGTTCACCGTCTCGCTCGACCCCTATGAGCTCGACCCCAGGCCGCGTCTGTCTCTGTCAGCGAGAATTGTTGGTCCCAGGTCCCCCGGTCCCCCGTCCCTATGAGCTCGATCCCGGGCCGCGTCTGTCTCTGTCAGCGAGAAGTGTTGGTCCCCGGTCCCCCGGTCCCAGGTCTCTATGAACTCGACCCCGGGCCGCGTCTGTCTCTGTCTACAAGACGTGGGTATGCACCTGACTCAACCACCCCCTGGATGTGGTGGCCGGAGGGGGAGGCGCGCGAAATGCACACTCGCCGCCCCGATTCCGACCCATTGTGCGATTGGATACGCTGGCGGGTGCGAATCGCACGATCGCTGGCGGGTGCGAATCGCACGATCGCTGTTGGGGGC
>SLCC01000140.1 GCA_007126035.1 Gemmatimonadota bacterium | reverse complement strand
GGCGATGACGTCCCGTAGCTCCCGTCCCACCGCTGCCATGTCGTCCAGGTCGTCGGCGGTCATGCCGCGGGCGTGCTCGGGCCAATCGTAGAGCATGGCTAGGTACGCCTGGGAAGCGACGGCCCACTCCACCGGGTTCGCCACGCCACCGCGCACCTGCATGCCGGGATTGCTCAGACGGGTGGCCGCCGTCCTGGCCAGCAGCGGCAGTCTCCGGGCCAGGTTCTGTGGGTCGGGGTCGGCCAGGGCGGCGAGGAGTGCCTGGTCGCTGACGTCGGATGACTGGTCTGACAGGATAGGGCTCCTGGCGTCCCGGACCGCCCGCACCCGGAACTCGGCCAGGCAGCCGGAGAACGTGGCGAAATCCATCTCATCGTAGGGCGGCAGGTGCCGGGCCCGGTGCTCGAGGCAGCGGACCAGTGTGCGGTGGTAGTCCTGGTCGTAAGCCGCCTGCATGTAGGAGTGCAAATTCTCCTCGAGGCGGGTCAGCCCCCGACCCAGGGCCGCCACATCCTGGTGGATGGCCGCCAGCTCCCGCCGGCTCGCCGCCTGCCCCTCCGCCATGGCCACGTGCAGGCGGTCGAAGTTCGTGGCCAGGACGTCGAACATGCTGTCCAGGGCCACGTCCACGTGTGCGAACCGGTCGTGCATCTCGATCCGGAGCGTGTCGACCACACCCCGTAGCGCCTGGACCTCGCGCGCCGTCTGGGCGCCGCCACCGCCCACCACGCCTAGCACGGACGTCAGATTGGCCGCGATACCGAAGACGCCGCCGCTGAGTGCCAGCACCGCGGCCCGCTCCCCGATGGCACCCAGTGACCCGGCGCCTCCGAGCTGGTCCAGCTGCGCGGAGAACCCGGACAGCAGTCGCTGCAGGTCGGCCCCCGCCTTGCCCGCCGCCGCGATGGCGCCGGCCACCCGCTCGCCCTCGATGCCGCCAGCCAGCGACGCGGCACCGGCTGCCAGGTATACGAAGGAGCGGTTGGTCGCCCAGTCGCCGAGCTCAGCACCCAGGGTCGCCGCCGTGGCCGAGTCGGTGGCGACGAGGTCGCTCAGGCTGACCCGTGCCGAGCCCACCATCCCGTTGAAGAAGGCGTGGGAGTGCTGCATCACCGTGGCCAGCGTATTGGCGCTGCCGATCACCGGGTAGCGCTCGAGCAGGCCGCGCAGCGCGTCATTACCTTCAAGTATCCCCGCCGCCGCCGCCATTGGACTGACGCCGATGACCTGCTCCAACACCGATTCCAGGAGCAGGGCGGCGTCCACGGGCGCCAGGTCCGGGTGGTCGGGTTGATCGCCGCGCAGGGCCAGGGCCAGCAACGGCTCACCGGCCAGCGCCTTCCAGACCTGCTCCAGCTCCCGCTCCGCATAGCTCTGGAGCGGGTCGAGGAGCGAGCCGCTCCAGTCGACGATGGGCGCGGCGCCGGCTTCCGGCGCTGCACCCGGCCCGCCCAGGCCGATCAGGCCGGCGAAGGACCCGATGCCGGCAAAGCTGGCGAACGGCACGGCCGGGCCGACCTGGCCTACCGGCGAGCCCGGCGGCCGCAGCGCCATGCCAACCAGACGGGCCGCTTCCTCAGCAAGCTCACCCCGCAGACCGGCGGGAGCGACCAGCGTGAGCTGCTCAACCGCGCACAGCGCACCTTCCAGTGGGTGTGCTGTGCGGCAGCGTCCGAAATCGTCTCTGTTCTCGTGGAGGTGTGCCAGCAGGCCAACCGCCTCCTGCGCTCCCGCCAGCCCTCTCCCCTCCACGGCCCGATTCACCAGACCGAGGGCCAGCGCCAGCGGATAATCCCGCTCGGAAAGGAGCTGTTGGACGGCCGCCGCCGTCCACACCAGCTGGTCCACGGGATCGGGATCGGACGTGCGGTACGGGGCCCGGGAGGTGGTGTCGGCGCCAACGGGAGCCGGCGCTGCCACTACCGCCAGGAGCAACGTTGCCAGGATGCCAGCGGATGTGCGCATTCGGTTCGTTACAGCGGGTGCCTTCAGTATTTGTGACAGAGAGAATGTACCCCTGAAGGGCGGGTAAGGGCCATGGGCCGGCTGAGGAGAAGGACGCCGACGTCACGCCCTCTCCGCCGTCCCCAGCCGCGAGTACCGCCGTGCATCGCTCTACCTTCCCGGCCGCCTCGCCGGCCGCGGGTAATCGGGTATCTCCACCGGCGGGGCGCCTTCCCGGGCCAGGGCCCGGAGCGTTTCCTGGACGGCGCGCTCGAGCTGCGGGTCACGGCCCTGGGCCACGGACCGGGCATCCATCCTGACCTCTATGTCCGGCGGGACGCCCACGTTCTCCGCGACCCAACCAGCGCCCGGCTCGAAGACCGCGTTGCAGGGCGACGTGACGGACCCTCCGTCCTTCATGGGGTACGGCGCGCAGGAGGCGACGAGGCCGCCCCAGGTCCGGGTCCCGATGAGCGGTCCGATCTCGAGCTTGCTGAAGATCCACGGGAAGTAGTCGCCGCCGGAGCCGGCCATCTCGTTGATGACCAACACCTTCGGCCCCAGTACGCCGGCGGGCAGGCTCATGGGCGCGCCACCGGCCGCCTCGTTGGTGATGGCGGCCCGGAGCTGGCGGTTCATGAGGTCCACCATGTAATCGTCCAGCATGCCGCCGCCGTTGAACCGCTCGTCGATGACGGCGCCTTCCCGGTCCTGCTGTGAGAAGTAGTACCGGTCGAAGGAAACCACGCCGGGCGTGCTGGTGTTGGGCACCCACACGTAGGCGAGCCGGCCCTCGGACAACTCGTCCACCCGGCGCCGGTTGTCCTCGACCCAGGCCCGCTGCCGCAGCGCCACCTCGCTTGCTATCGGCTGCATGGTGACGGTCCAGGCACCGTCCATGGTGGGCCGATCGTTGATGTGGAGCAGCGTCTGACGTCCGCGGGTACCGTCCAGCAGACGGTACGGGTCGTCCCGGTCCGTGAGCTCGACGCCGTCCACGGCCAACAGGTAGTTCCCTTCCCCGACCCGTAGCCCGGGCTGGTCCAGGGGCGCGGTGAGCATGGGGTTCCAGCTCTCGTGGGTCAGGATCCGGGCGATCCGCCAGCGACCCTGGTCCGCCACCAGGTCCGCGCCCAGGGCGGCGGCCCGGGACCGGTCCACTGACGGCATGTCCCCGCCCCGGACGAAGCTGTGGCCCACGGCAAGCTCGCCGTTCACCTTGTCGATCACGTAGTTCAGATCATCGCGGTGGCGAACGTGCTCCACCAGCGGCTCGTAGCGATCCCAGACGGCGTCCCAGTCGGCGCCGTGGGTGTTGGGGTCGTAGAAGAAGTCACGCTGGTAGCGCCACGACTCCTCGAATATCTGCCGCCACTCCACGCGCGGATCGATCCGGACCTGGAGGTCCACGCTCAGGCGACCGCTGTTGGCGGCAGGCGGGCGGGCGGTGTCCACGACGCGCCACTGCCCCCGTGACTGGAGCAGCAGCTTCGAGCCGTCGCCGGAGACGGCCACCTGGCCCACACCGGTGGCGAACTCCTGGGCCTCCCGCCCGTCCAGGGTGAACTTGTGGAGCACGAGGCCGGGCTGGCCCCGGACGGACTCGCCGATGAAGGCGGAGCCCCGGGGCCCGGCCAATAGCGTGGCGTACGAGCGGACCGGCATGGGCACCGCCACGATCCGGCGCTCGATCCCGTCGAAGTCGATGCGCACCACCTCGGCCTCGCCGGAGCCGGAGGCGCCCGACCCGCCCCGCCGCGTGCCAGCGGCAGCGCTGCCGCCAGACGCGCCGGGGCCCCGGCCGGCACTGGCGGCGGCACCATCTTCGGCGTCGTCCCCCGCGTCGCTCGACGCCACCGGCTCCTCGTCGCTACGCAGCGGGAACGGGCTGGTATCGTCGGCGCGGAGCACCGTCACGTACGCGCCGTAGGTGGGCGACGCGCCGATGGCGCTGGTATTGGCCCAGCCCGCGGCCCGGCCCAGGTCCGTGGAGGCCAGGAACCAGAGGTGGCGGCCATCGCGGTCCCACGCCGGGGAAATGGCATGGGCCATGGCGTCCGTCACCGGTCTGGCCTCTCCCGTCTCCACCGACCAGACCACGATCCTGCGGAAGTGGTTGGGGAAGGCCTTGGCGTATGCCAGCCACTTCGAGTCCGGTGACCAGACGGGCCCGGGCGCCGTGCGGCTGCCCAGCAGGCCGTCCTCGTCCACCGTGATGATCTCGCCGGTGTCCAGCCGTATGACCCTGACCCGGACCCGGTCGTCCACGAAGGCGATACGGCTGCCGTCGGGCGACCAGACGGGAGCCCACGCCATGGTGGACACGCCGATGTCGTACGAGCGAGGGGCGGACAGCCCGTCCTGGGACCCCACCAGGAGCCGGTATCCACTGCCGTCGTCGGAGAACCAGGCCACCTGCTCGCCGTCCGGCGACCAGACGGGAGCGCGGTCCGCGGCACCATCGTTCCGGCTCAGGTTCCGCACGTCGCCGTGCTCCACGGGCACGGTGAAGATCTCGCCCCTGGCCTCCATCACCGCCCGCTGGCCGGTGGCGGACAGCCCGGCTGCCCGGACCGAGCCGCTGGCGTCCACCCACGTGGGCATGGCCCAGGGGAAATCGCCCCGCACCGTGACTTCCAGCTTCCGGGCCTGGCCGGTGGCGGGGTCCAGCCGGTGGATCCAGCCGTCGTGCTCGAAGACCAGGACGTCCCCGTGGCCGGCCAGCGTCTTCACGTCCACGTCGGTGAACCGGGTGACCTGCTCGAGGGCGCCGGTGGCCAGGTCATATGACCAGACATTGCTTACCCAGTCACGGTCCGACAGGAAGTAGACCCGATCGCCGAGCCACACGGGGTGGATGTCGATGGTCCGCTCGTTGGGGAGCAGCACCTCGTCCAGGGTCTCCAGGTCCAGGAGCACCAGCGGCGTGTTCTGGCCGCCCCGATAGCCTCGCCATTCCACATCCCAACGGTCGATCTGGTCCACCACGATCCGCCGCCCGTCAGGAGAGAACCAGCCCCGCTGACCGAACGGCGCCGGCAGCAGCTCGGACGGCCCGCCATGGGGTGACACGGACCACAGGCGGTTGTACGACGTGGGCGCCGTCTCTCGGCTCGTGGCGTAGAGGATCCGGCCGCCGTCAGGGCTCCAGCCGCGGGCGTAGGCATTGGCCGGGTACCAGGTCAGCCGCCTGGCGTCCCCGCCCGCCGCAGGCATCACGTAGACCGCCCACACCCCGGAACGGTTCGAGCTGAAGGCCAGCCACCTGCCGTCAGGCGACAGGAACGGGTCGCTCTCCACCGCCGGCGTGCTGGTCAGCCGCGTCGCGTCGCCGCCGTCACGACCCACGAGCCACAGGTCACCGCCGTAGGCGAAGGCTATGTGCGTGTCGCTCACGCTGGGCTGGCGCAGCAGGCGCGTCTCCTGTGCCGACGCGGTGGTGGGGACGATCAGGGCAACCAGCAGCAGTGAGAACAACAGCTCCGCGGCCTTGCTCCGTGCCCGTGCGGCGCGACGCGCATGAGGCCACCTCGGCAGGGCGATATCGCCATCCAGCATCAGACTCAGCTCCGGTTGAGTGAACAGACAGGTCGACGGCTGCAAACGCTGCGGACGAGGATCAGTCCGGCGACGCCGGGTACCCCACCGACTGGGCCATGACCACCATCCGAGTCTCCGGGAGACCCAGCGCCCTGGCAACCGCCGGTCGGTCCACCATGGCGCGGACCACCGTGGCCAACCCCTCGGACGCGCAGAAGAGGTAGACGTTCTGGCTGATGAAGGACGCGTCCGCCCAGGCGTAGGCGTCCACCAGACCGGCAGGCACCCCGCGCATCCGCTCCGTGTCCGCCACATAGACCAGGTTGAGCGGCGCCGTGGCGACGAAAGCCTGGGCGCCCGTCACGGCCCTCAGGTCATCCCGGGAGACGCCGCGAAGGATGTGCGCCGCCGCGTCGTACAGGTACGTGCCCGACTCCATGACCACGTAGACGTCGATTTCCTGCCAGTTCCTGGCCGAGGGTGCGGTGCGCCTGCCGTCGTCGCGGTTCACTCCCCAGGCGGCCCAGAGCATGTCGGACAGGACCTGCGGCGGGAGCGGCCGGTCACTGACGTCCCGGGTAGAGCGGCGGGCCGCCAGCGCATCCATCAGGGGCATACCGCCCGTGGTGCGGGCGGCGGGAAGGACGATGTCTTCCGGCACGTCCACCTCCTGGGCCAGCACGACGAGGCCGCCCGACACACCCGGTGCCGCGGCCAACGCACCGGCAGCCAACAGGAGAGAAGCCAGCGCCGCGTTCATGTCGTCTCCTACGTATGCTGTTCCGGGAAGCCGATGATCGGCCCCAACTCCATCCTGTCCCGCTCCACCACAGGCCCGCTCTGCATGTACAGCACGAGCAGCTCGGCCACCGCCTCCAGCGAGTCCACATGCGTCCGCTCGTAGCCGTGGGAGGCGTCGACGCCGAAGCAGACCAGGGCCGTCCGGATGTCGTTCCCCGCCTCTACGGCCGATGCGGCGTCGCACCGGTAGTGGACGAAGACGTCCCGCTGGCAGGACACACCGTACAATCCGGCCAGGTCCAGGAGCTTGTGGGACAGATGGTAGTCGAACGGGCCGGAGCTGTCCTTCATAGCCACCGTCACGTTGAACTCCGTGGCGTTCTGGCCCGGGGCATGGGTGCCATTGTCCACGGCCACCATCTCCGCCACGTCCTGGTGCAGGACGGCCGAGGCGCCGGAGCCCACTTCTTCGTGGATCGTGAACAGGAGGTGGCAGTCCACTGGCAGATCCGCTTTCGTCTCCACCACCGCCTTGGCTGCCGTCAGCATGATCGCCACCCCGGCCTTGTCGTCCAGGTGGCGCGAGACGACAAAACCCGTCTCCGTCACCTCGGGCTGGGGGTCGATGGCCACGAAGTCGCCCACGTTAACGCCCAGGGCACGCAGGTCGCTGAGCGACGCGGCCCGGACATCGATCCGGAGCTCCACGTTCTCCCACGAGACGGGCTGGTTGTCGACCTGCTCGTTGTAGACGTGCCCCGACGCCTTCAACGGCAGGATCGTACCGCTGAACGTGTCCTCGTCGGTGAACAGGCTGACCCGGGCACCCTCGGCGAAGCGGCTGGACCAGGTACCGATTGGTGCCAGTGCCAGCCGCCCGTTCTCCTTCAGCTCCCGGACCATGGCGCCCAGCGTGTCCAGGTGTGAGACCACGGCCCGGTCCGGCGAGGAGCGTCGGCCGGGGATCGTGGCCCTGACGGCGCCCCGCCGCGTCACCTCGAAGGCCACGCCCAATCGCGCGAGCTCCTCGCCCATGAAGTGGACGATGGCGTCGGTGTAGCCGGACGGACTGGGGACCTCCAGCAGCTTCAGGAGCGTGCCGACCAGGTAGTCCCGATCGATGGCCAGCTCGTCCAGGGCCTGATCTTCCAGCGGCAGGCCGGCGCGGCGATATGGTTTCGGCCGGCTCATGTCGCCGAGCGCAGACCGGTGGTCTGGGGGAACAGGAAGTCGATGAACCGTTCCGCGGTCGGCTGCGGCTCGTGGTTGGCCAGGCCAGGCCGCTCGTTGGCCTCGATCAGGGTGTAGTCCGGGCCGGCCACGTCCGGGACCAGCAGGTCCAGCCCCACCACCGTGATGCCCAGCGCCCGGGCAGCCTCGACGGATGCCCTGGCCAGCTCAGGGTGGAGCTGGTCCGTCACATCGTGCATCGTCCCGCCGGTGTGCAGGTTGGCGGTCTTGCGCAGTTGGACGCTCTGTCCCGCCTCGAGCACGTCACCCAGCTCGTAGCCCGCGTCGGCCAGGGTCCGGCGGGTCTCCGCGTCCAGCGGGACCCGGCTCTCGCCGCCCGTGGCGGCGGCCCGCCGGCGGTTGTACTTCCCGATCAACTTCTCCACCGTATGTCTGCCCGTCCCGGTGATAACGGCAGGTCGACGTATCGACGCCGCCACCACCTCGTAGTTGATCACGATGACCCGCAGGTCGTCGCCCTGAACGTACTGCTCCAGGATCACGTCGGGACAGTGCTGCCGGGCCTCTTCCACCGCCTGCCGCAGATGCTCCTCGTCACGCACGTCCACGCTGATGCCCGCGCCCTGCTCGCCCCGGGCCGGCTTGACCACCACGCCCTCGTGCCGGCCCATGAAGCTCACGTTGTCTTCGTGCTCACCCGCCTCCTGCTGGTCCGGGACCCGGAGCCCCGCTCCCGCCAGGAGCCGGTGCGTCACCCGCTTGTCGTCGCACCGGCTCATGGCGATGGCGGTGGCGAGCTCGGTCAGGGACTCACGGCAGACGATGGACCTGCCGCCCCAGCTCAGGGCGAAGTAGGCCGCCTCGGCGTCCAGCACCTTCACGGTGATGCCACGACGGCGGGCCTCATCCACGATGATCCGGGCGTACGGGTTCATCTCCTGCTTCGGCGCCGCGGGCGTGAAGAGGGGCTCGTTGATGGGGTTCCTGGTCTTCACCGTGAACACCGGGACCCGCTCCCAGCCCAGCTTCTCGTAGAGGGCGATGGCGTTCTCGTTGTCGTGCATGACCGACAGGTCGACGTACGCCCGGCCCCGGGTCTGGTAGTGCTCGATGATGTGCCGGACCAGGGCCTCCCCCACCCCCGGCACGTCCGCCTGCGCGTCCACGGCCAGGCACCAGAGGCTCGAGCCGGACTCCGGGTCGTTGAACGCGGAGACGTGGTCCACGCCCGTCACGGTCCCGATGATCTCGCCGTCCTCGGACTCCGCGATGAAGAAGGCCAGCACCCGTGACGCGTTGTGCTCCAGCATGAAATCTGGATCGCAGGTCACCATCCGCCAGCTGGCGTAGATCCGGTTGATGGCCTGCGCGTCCTCCCGCGTGCGGATCCGCCGGATGTGGAAGCCCTGACGGGTCCGCGTGGCCGGCCGGTAGTTGTGCATCCAGATCCGGTAGGTGTGTGACGGATCCAGGAACAGCCGGTCCGGGGCCATGGACAGGACCACGTGCGGGTCCCGCAGGTAGAACGCGATGTCACGCTTGCCCTCCGGCTCCTCCCTCAGCGTCTGGACCAGCTCCTCCATGCTCTGGAAGGTGTGGGCGAAGATCAGCCGTCCCCAGCCCACGTCGATCATGGCGTTGTCCACCATCTGCTCCAGCGCCGGGGCCTGCGGTGTCTGCCAGCTCTGGATCGATGCGGCCTCGATCTGCTGCTTGCGACGATCGCCGCGTCCATGTCGGCGTATCATGTTGACCGTCCTGTGTGTTGAATGCTCGATTATCGCTACAGGTCGTGCGCCTGGAGCCACAGCTCCAGGAGACCCAGCTGCCACAGCTTCGAGCCCCGCAACGGCGTGATGTGCCCCTCGGGATCCGCCAACAGCTCGGTCACGTAGTCCTCGTTGAAGAGTCCGCGACGCCGGGCGACGTCGCCGGTGAGCCCAGCCCGGACCCGGTCCAGGAACTCGCCCCGGAGGTACTTGAGCGCCGGCACGGGAAAATAACCCTTGGGCCGATCGATCACCTCCGCCGGGATCACCTCCCGGGCCGCCTCCTTCAGAATGTACTTGCCACCCTCGGCGACCTTCAGCTCCGCCGGGATCCTGGCGGCGAACTCCACCAGCTCGTGGTCGAGGAACGGCATCCTGGCCTCGAGCCCCCAGGCCATGGTCATGTTGTCCACCCGCTTGACCGGGTCGTCCACCGCCAGCACCGTCGTGTCCAACCGCAATGCCTTGTCGATGGGACGCCGGGCGCCTGGCCTGGCGAAATGCTCCCGCACGAAGGCCGTGGTGTGGTCACCCTCCACGAACCGCGGATGCACCGCCCGGGCGAACTCCTCGTGGTCCCGGTCGAACATGGCGCCGGAATAGACGGCCAGCGCGTCCTCCGCCTCCATCATGGGTGGGTACCAGTGGTAGCCGCCGAAGACCTCGTCGGCACCCTGACCGGACTGCACCACCTTCACGTGCCCGGAGACCTCCTGGCTCAGCAGGTAGAAGCCGATGGCGTCATGGCTCACCATGGGCTCGCTCATGGCGGCCACACATGACTCGATGCTGGCCAGCGTCCGCTCCGCGCTCACACGGATCTTACGGTGCCGCGTGCCGAACCGCTCCGCCACGATGTCCGAGTACCGGAACTCGTCGCCCGCCTCGTCGGCCACCGTGTCGAACCCGATGGAGAAGGTGTCTAGACCGTC
>SLCC01000083.1 GCA_007126035.1 Gemmatimonadota bacterium | reverse complement strand
TCGAGCGCGCCTACGCGCCCCCTGCGGCGTTACGCCTCCTCGGAATAGCGTTGCTATGCCTGCGTCGGCGCGCCTTGCCGGAGGCGCGCATCCGCGCTCTCGGTGCTCACCGAACTTCGGACCAGCCTTCAACTCGCCCGAAACAGCGGGGCTTGACAAGGGCCCTTCCATATCAGTGTGCGGGTTGTGACGTGCAACCCTGGCAGCACCGTTCGCATCAGAATGTCAGGTCGAGCGATCCGGCGGCGAGATCCCATTGCGGGTTCGTTCAGTGTGGCCGATCCCGCTATTGGACGGCTGCCAGGCGGTCATTACTATGCACTAAGTCATTGGCACTGGGTGCCATCGCCGCATCCCTGTCTCACTGCGGCTGATGGGTCACATGTAACCCCGGGTCCGGGGCCCATCTCGAAGATTTCCACAGGTCCAGCGATGAAGATTACCAGGCGAATGTTACTGTCCGGCGGGGCGGTGGTCGTGGTCGCGGCCGCGGTTCTGGCGGCGGGTTTCCACGCGCGGCTGTCGGGTGACGGGGTGGCGGACGGTTCGCAGGCGGGTGGCGGCCCGATCACGGCGGCGGCGTCGGCGTTTTCCACGGACGTGGCCATCGGGGTGGAAGGCGGGCAGGTGGTTTATGGCGACCTGGTGCTGTCGGTCACCGCGTCGGGCCAGGCGGAGGCCTGGCGGAGGACGCGACTGACGGCGGAGGTGGGCGGCCGGGTAGCCACGGTGCCCGTACGGGAGGCCGACCGGGTGGGCGCTGGCGCGGTGGTGCTGGCCATCGACCCTGTGGACTACGAGCTGGCATGGCAGGAAGCGGCGGCGCGGAAGGCGCGTGCGGAGGTGGACTTCGGAGAGCGTACGCTCTTCGACGGCACTCTGGACCCCGAGGTCCGCGCGGAGCGTGAGCGGGCTGCCAGGATCCGCAGCGGTCTGGACGAGGCGGAGCTGAGCCTGCGGCGGGCCACCATGGACCTGGAGCGGACGCGCGTCCGCTCCCCGTTCCCGGGACGGATCGCTTCGTTGCAGGTGGTGGAAGGTCAGCTCGTGTCGCCGGGCATGGAGTTGATGACGCTGGTGGACCTGGATCCCATCCGTGTCCAGGTCCATGTGCTGGAGGGTGAGCTGGTGCACCTGACTCCGGGCGCCCGTGCCCAGGTCAGGTTCTCCGCCTTCCCGGATACGGTGTTCACGGGCGCCATCGAGACGATCAATCCCATCGTGGAGGAGCAGACACGCACCGCTCGGGTGACGTTGACGGTGCCCAACCTCGAGGGTCGGATCCTTCCCGGGATGTACGCCCGGGTCGAGCTGGAGGCGCAGCGCGTCCCGGACCGGATCAAGGTCCCACGCAGCGCCATCCTTGAGCGGGACCGCCGGGCCATGCTCTTCGTGTACGAGGACGGGCGGGCCAAGTGGCGGTACGTGACCACCGGCCTGGAGAACGAGCACTTCGTCGAGATCCGCGAGCACCCGGAGACGGACATGGTCCGCCCCGGTGAGGTGGTATTGACGGCCGGTCATTTCACCCTCACCCACGACGCCACTGTCCGGCTGGTGGACAGCCACCGGGAGGCCGGCACGGGGAGGCCACAATGAGCCCCGGCGAGGCCACAATGAGAAGATTCGGGTACAGGCGTGCGGGCGGCGAGACTTGCCGGGCGGGCCTGGCGCTGAAGGGTGGCTCTGTCGTGGCCGGTCTCATGGTGGCGGGCGTCCCAGCGACGGTCATCCTGGCCGCTGGCCTATGGTGCGTGGACGCGTCCGCCGTGGTCGCCCAGTCAGTGGCCGAGGCCCGGCAGGACCCGCCGGCTGAGGAGTTGACGTTCGAGGCCGCGGTGGCGCTGGCGCTGGAGCACAACCCTGGGTACCAGCGCCAGCAGAACCAGATGACAGCCACGCAGCTCTCGGAGCGTCAGAGCTTCGGGCAGCTGTTGCCGAGCCTGAGCGGGGGGCTCTCCTTCAGCGGGAACACCTCGCGGGTGAAGACCACCGAGGACGAGTGGGGCCGTCCCATCGCGGAGGCGGACTTCATCCAGTCGACCCGGAGCAGCACTTCGCAGGGGCTCAGTGGGAGCATGGTCCTGTTCGACCTGGGACGGATCCGGCGGTTGGGCGAGGCGCGGGCGAGGACGGCGTCGCAGGCGGCGGCAGTGGACCTCCAGGCGGCGCTGCTCCGGCACCAGGTGGGGGCAGATTACTACGAGGCGGTGCTGCGGTCGGAGCTGGTGGCGGTGGAGGACCGAGGCCTGCGCACAGCGCGGGACAATCTGGCGGCGATCCGTGAGCTGCTGCGGATCGCGGCGAGGCAGCCGACAGACGTGCTGGGCGCGGAGCTCCAGGTGGCGCAGGCGGAGCAGTCGCTCCAGCGTGCGCGGGGCGCGGCCAGGAAGGCGTCGCTCCAGCTCAAGTCCCGGATCGGGGTGCCCCTGGACCGGGAGTTCGCGCTAACCAGCTCGTTCCCGGAGCCGTTCGACCCGGCGCTCCTGGACCGGGACGCGGTGCTCGGCCGGGCGCTGGTGGCCAGTCCCCGGGTCGCGCAGCAGTATGCGGCGACGGAGGCGGCGGAGCGGTCTCTGGGCGTTGCCCGTGCCGCCTGGTACCCCAGCCTGAGCAGCAGCTACAGCTGGGGCCGGAGCGCCAGCCTGCCTGAATACGGCGCCTTCCGGCAGTGGGCGCCGGAGAACCAGAGCTGGGGTTTCAGCCTCAGCGTCTCGATGCCGATCTTCAACCGGTTCCAGACCACGGCCGGTGTTGGTCAGGCGGAGGTGGAAGCGGCGAACGCGGCCCAGTCACTCCGAGAGGTACGGCTCGATCTGGAGCGTGAGGTCCGGGCGGCGCTGATCGACCTGGAAAACGCGTACACGGGTGTCCAGCTAGCGGAGCGTTCCGCCGAGATCGCCCGTGAGCAGCTGCGTCAGGGCCAGGAGCAGTATCGGTTGAACACGTTGGACTACACGGCGCTCCAGCGCATGGAGGACCAGGTGGCGGCGGCGGAGCGTGACGTGATCCAGGCGTACCACAGCTTCGTCCTGGCGCTGTTGAGCCTGGAGGAGAAGGTGGGCGAGCCGGTCGGGGTGGGCGGATGAGCCTGCCGCGGCGGTCCATCGCCAGGCCCGTGGCGGTGGCGATGCTCTTCGTCGCCGTCGCCTTCCTGGGCATGATCTCCTTCGCTCGCCTGCCCATCGACCTGCTGCCGGACGTTGCGTACCCGAAGCTGGTGATCCACACCCAGTACCCGGGGGTGGGCCCGGCGGAGGTGGAGCGGTTCGTCTCGGCGCCCATCGAGGGTGCGCTGGCCAGGGTGCCGGGCGCGCAGGACGTGGAGAGCATCAGCCGTGAGGGCGTGTCCCTGGTCACGGTCCGGTTCGTGTGGGGCACGGACATGGACTTCGCCGTGCTCAACGTGCGGGAGCGGCTCCAGACCCTGGAGAACGTGCTGCCCCAGCAGGCCGCCAGGCCGGTGGTGCTCCGGACGGACCCGCGGAGCGAGCCCATCATGGCCATCTCGGTGGCGGGCCAGCAGGACCTGCGGGCGCTGAAGGAGCTGGCGGAGTCGGTGTTCCGGCGTCGCCTGGAGCAGGTCGACGGTATAGCCCAGGCCCTGGTCACGGGTGGGCTCGAGCGGGAGATCCACGTGGAGGTGGACGCCCGCCGGGCGGAAGCGTACGGGGTCACCATCGACCGGATCGCCAGCGCTCTTGACGCGGCCAACTTCAGTCTGCCAGGCGGCACGGTCCGTCGGGGCCTGTTCAGCTACTACCTGCGCACGCTGGGCGAGTTCGAGACGGTCCAGGAGATCGGCAGCGTGGTGGTGGCCCGTCGCAGCGTGGCAGCTGGGGGCGCCGACGGGGCGGCCGGCGGGGGCGGGGACTCGGGTGCCGGTTCGGGGACCGCGCGGGGGACGGGAGTGATCATGCTCCGGGACGTGGCCACGGTGCGGGACGCATTCGAGGACCGGGAGTCCATCGCCAAGTACAACGGCCGGGAGGCGGTGGGCCTGCTGGTGTTCAAGGACTCGGAGGCGAACACGGTCCGGGTCACCGAGGAGGTGGGCGAGGTGTTGGGCCAGCTCCGGGGCGAGTACCCGGAGCTGACGGTGGACGTGGCCATGAGCCAGGCCGGGTTCATCGCTGACGCCATCTCGAACGTGGTTCAGGCGCTGGTACTGGGTGGATTGCTTGCCTTCCTGGTGCTGTTCCTGTTCCTGCGCGACGCTCGCTACCCGGTGGCCATCGCGCTGGCGATCCCCATCTCGGTGATGGGCACGTTCTCGCTCCTGGACCTGGCGGGTGTGTCGCTGAACATCATGAGCCTGGGCGGTCTGGCGCTGGGCGTGGGGATGCTGGTGGACAACAGCATCGTGGTGCTGGAGAACATCTTCCGGCATCGCGAGCTGAAGGCGCGCGGGGTGGAGGCTGCGGACCTGGACGCTGCGGCCGTGGGGGCGGAGGAGGTCCAGGGCGCCATCACTGCGTCGACGCTGACCACGATCAGCGTGTTCGCGCCCATCCTGTACGTGGAGGGGGTGGCGGGCGAGCTGTTCGCCGCCCTGTCACTGGCGGTGGCCTTCTCGCTCCTGGCCAGCCTGCTGGTGGCGCTCACGCTCCTGCCCACCATGGCGGCCCGCTGGGACCTGCACCGGGACGAAGAGGTGACCGGGTCGCGGCGTCTCATCCGCCGGGCCTCGGGCGGGGTGGGCCGGCTCCAGGCTGCCGTTTTCGGGCCGTTACTGGAGGCCTTCGACCGTGGCTTCCGCCGCTTCGCTGACCGGTACCACCGCGTTCTGGAAATGGCACTGGACCGGCGGGGACGGGTGGTGCTCGTCACGCTGGGGGTGCTGGTAGTGGCTCTGGGGATCGGCTACACCCTGGACCGTAGCGTCTTGCCCGACGTGGACCAGGGCGCCTTCCAGGCCAGGGTCGAGCTGCCCAAGGGCACGCCGCTGGAGCAGACGGAGCGGACGGTGGCCGGGCTCGAGGAGGTCCTGCTGGCGGATCCCGGTGTGGAGGCGGTCTTCTCCCAGATCGGCCGGCAGTTGGCGGTGGCGGGCATGGACGACCGGGAGACCGGTCTCCACACCGCCACTTTGGAGGTCCGGCTCCGGGAGCGCACCCCCACCGCGGAGGTGTTGGCCCGGGTCCGTCCGGCGCTGGCCAGGTTCCCGGCGGGCACCCTCTCCATATCGACTGGCCGGGCCACGGCGTTGGGGCGCCTGCTGGGCGGGAGCGACGCGGACCTGGCGGTGCGGATCCGGGGCGAGGACCTGGACGGCGCGCTGGCGTACGCACAGCTGCTACAGCCGATTCTGTCGGCGCTGCCCAGCCTGAGGAACGTGCGGTTGGGCCTGGAGCTGGGTCAGCCGGAGGTGCAGGTGGAGATCGACCGGGAGCGGGCCGCCGCCTACGGCATTGACACCCGTCACATCGCCCAGACGGTGGAGCGCTACATGCTGGGCTCCCTGGCCACTGAGTTCGTGGAGTTCGACCGGAAGATCCCGGTCGTTGTGCGGCTCCCCATGGAGGACCGCCGGTCGCTGGCCACGCTGGACGAGTTGAAGATAGAGGGCGTGCCGCTGCGTGAGCTGGTGCGGACGCGGGAGGCGCTGGGCCCGGCGGAGGTCCAGCGGCGGGAGCAGAGCCGGGTGGTCCCGGTGCTGGCGGACGTGGCCTCGGGCGGTGTGGCCCGGGCCGTCGAGGACATGGGCGTGGCCATAGCCGGCGTGCCGGCGCCCCACGGACTGCGTATCGAGATCGGCGGCGAGAACGAGGAAATGCGCAGGAGCTTCCGGGACCTGGCCTTCGCCTTCGTCCTGGCCATCTTCCTGGTCTACATGATCCTGGCAGCAAAGTTCGAGTCGTTCATCCATCCGTTCACCATCCTGCTCAGCGTGCCGCTGGCCCTGATCGGCGCCATCGCCGCCCTCTGGATAGCGGGCGGCGGGCTTAACACCATGAGCCTCATCGGGATGGTGATCCTGGTGGGCATCGTGGTGAACGACGCCATCATCAAGGTCGACTTCATCAACCAGGCCCGGGCCCGGGGCGCGGCACTGCGCGCGGCGATCCTGGAAGCGGGCTCGGCCCGACTCCGGCCCATCATGATGACCACCGTGACCACGGTGCTGGGCCTGACGCCCATGGCCCTGGGCATGGGCCGCGGGGCGGACCTCCGGGCGCCGCTGGCCATCGCCGTCATCGGCGGGCTCCTCACCGCCACCGCCCTGACCCTGCTGGTGGTGCCGGTGGCGTACGACCTGGTCGAGAACCTCCGGGTCCGGATCGGGAGCGCCCTGGGCCGGGACCGCCTCCCGCTGCCGGGCGGGGCGGGGTCGCCGGCGGCGGAGGAAGCTGCCGCTGCCGCCGGGGCTGACCGCTCCAGCGTTGACAGGCCCGTCCCGGCAGGCCTGCACTGGAGCCGGGAGGG
Source organism: Gemmatimonadota bacterium (assembly GCA_007126035.1). Taxonomy (GTDB): domain Bacteria; phylum Gemmatimonadota; class Gemmatimonadetes; order Longimicrobiales; family RSA9; genus SLCC01. The sequence goes on along the minus strand of SLCC01000083.1, from coordinate 3,763 downwards.
CCGGGAGGGCCGGGGATGATCCGGCTGGCCATCCGTCGACCCGTGGCGGTGACCATGGCCTACGTGGCCGTGGCCCTCCTGGGCTACGCCGCCTGGAGGGGCATCCCCCTGGAGCTGCTCCCCGACACCCAGCTACCCCGGCTCAGCGTCCAGGCCACCTGGTCCGGCGCCTCGCCGGAAGCCGTGGAGGCGTTCGTCACCTCACCCCTGGAGGGGGCGATCCAGCAGATCAGGGGCGTGGAGAAGGTGACCTCCACGTCGCAGGCGGGGCGGGCGAGCATCCAGGTGGAGTTCTCCCGCCGCGCGGACATGGACTTCACGCGGCTCGAGCTGTCGGAGCGGCTGGCCGCGCTTCGAAGCACGCTCCCGCCCCGCGTCGTCCCCCACGTCCTGCCGTACGTACCCCGTGAGTTCCGCGAGCAGCAGCGGCCGTTCCTGGAGTACACCGTGACCGGGCCCTATACGCCCGAAGCTCTGCGCGCCCACGTGGAGGACGTGGTGGCGCCGGAGATCGACCAGGTCCGGGGCGTGAACGAAGTGGAGGTGAGCGGCGGGCGGAGCCGCGTGCTGGAGATCGAAATGGACGTGGGCAAGGTGGAGGCCCTGGGCCTCTCGCCCTTCCTGGTGCGCCAGCTCATCCAGGACCTGGAGTACATCCGTGAGGCGGGGCTGGTGGAGATCGCCGGCGCTCTGCGCACGGTGGCCATCCGCCAGCGGGCCGAGTCCGTGGACGACGTGCGGGACCTCCCCGTGCTGACTGACGGCGGCAGGGTGGTGCGGGTGCGGGACGTGGCCAGGGTTCACGACACCTACGAGGACCCCCGCCATCTCTACCGGATCGACGGCTTCCCGGCAGTGAGCTTCACCGTCCACAAGGAGGTGGGCACCAACGTGGTGCGGCTGGCGGAGGCGGTGAAGGCGAAGGTGGCGGAGCTGGAGCCGCTGCACCCCACGGGGCTGCGGCTCATCCTGGACGACGACGAGAGCGAGGCGGTGAAGACCCAGCTCTCGGACCTGCGGAACCGGGCACTGATCGCCGCCGGCGTCATCTTCCTGGTCCTGCTCCTGTTCCTCCAGTCGCTCCGGTCCGCCGCCATCGTCTTCACCACGATAGCCTTCTCCGTGCTGATCACGCTGAACCTCATCTACTGGGGCGGCTTCACGCTGAACGTGCTGACGCTCATGGGCATCGCCATGGGGTTCGGCCTCATAGTCGACAACGCCATCGTCGTGCTGGAGAACGTCTACCGCAGGCGCAAGCAGGGCGACTCGCCGGAGCTGGCGGCGGAGCGCGGGGCCGGCGACGTGGTGCTCCCCATCTTCGCCGCCACGCTGACCACGGTGGTGGTGCTGATCCCCTTCGTCTACCTGCAGGGCGAGCTCCAGGCGTTCTACGTGCCGCTGGCCATAGTGGTGGGCTTCAGCCTGGTCTCGAGCCTGTTCGTGGCGTTCAGCTTCATCCCCGGAGTGGCGAGTCGAGCCCTGTCTCGGCTCGCGCCCGACGAGGCCAGCCGGGCCCTTCCCGCCCTGGCCCGCGCATACTCGGAGGACCTGGTGGCCCGGGGCCATGCCGGGCGGGAACGGTGGCGGGGGCGGTGGAGCCGGGCCAGATCGGCCCTGGGGCGGGCCAGGGCAACGGCATGGCGCCCACGGATCAGACAAGGCGTTGCGTTGCCGGTCGGCATGGTGCGGCGGGCGGGCTCGCTACCGCGGGAGTGGTGTGAGCGGCGCAAGAGCAGGAGCTCGCCGCTCGAGGGCCGGAGCGGGAGAGTGCCACCGAGCGCCCTGTCCGCCGCTACCAGCGGGGCGCGGCCGACCTGGTACATCCGCCTGTACGCCACGCTCCTGGGCTTCACGCTCCGGCACCCGGTGGTGACGGTGCTGATGGCCGCGGTGGTCCTGGGATTCTCGTGGCGCCAGTTCGATGAGCACGTGACCCGGGGCGTGGTCTGGGGCCGGTGGTGGGGTGAGCAGAACTACATCGACATCCAGGTCCGGATGCCCCGCGGTGAGGATATCCGGCGGGTGGACGACCTGACCCGGTACTTCGAGGACCGGCTGGCCTCCATACCGGAGGTGGACCGGTTCGTCACCCAGGTCTACCCCACGTACAGCCGGACCAGGGTGACCTTCCCCGGAGAGCTGGAGATGACCGGGATCCCCGAGGCCATCAAGGAGCAGCTGCTGGCCTATAGCTACCGGTTCGGCGGCATGGACGTCCGGGTCTTCGGCTACGGGCCCTCGTTCTACGGCGGAGGAGGTAGTCCGCCCAACTACTCGATCCAGGTCAACGGCTACAACTACGAGAAGGTCCGGGAGATCGCCGACGACCTGGGTCAGCGGCTCGAGATGTTCAGCCGGATCCGGGAGGTGGACACCAACTCCAGCGGTCGCTTCTTCAGGGAGGGGGACACGGAGCTGGTCCTGCTGCTGGACCGGCTGGCCCTGGCGTTGCACGACCTGTCCGCCCGCGACGTGGTCTACCAGGTGTCGGCGGCCACCAGGAGCAGCGCCGCGGAAGCGGACGTCCGGATCGGCGGCGAAGAGCTCCGCTTCGCCGTGAAGCTGGCCGGGCACCGGGACCTGGACCTCCTGGGGCTCCAGGAGCTGCTGATCCCGTCCACCACCGGCTCGGCGGTCCGGTTGGCGGACGTGGCCCGTCTCGAGGAACGCAGCGTGTTGAGCCGGATCGAGCGGGAGAACCAGCGCTACCGGCGCTTCGTCGCCTACGAGTTCCGTGGTCCCACCCGGCTGGGCGACGCGGTCCAGAACGCGGTGATGGAGGCCACCTTCCTGCCGCCAGGCTACGCCATCGAGTCGGGGACCGGGTGGCGCTGGGCACCGGAGGAGCGGCGCCAGATCTACGGCGTGCTGGCCCTTGCCCTGGCCCTGGTGTTCATGGCCACCGCGGCCCTCTTCGAATCCATTCGCCAGCCGTTCACCGTCCTGCTCACGGTACCCATGGCCCTGATCGGTGTGTTCCTGATCTTCCGGTACACGGGCGCCAGCTTCACCCGTGAAGCGTACGTCGGGGTCATCATGATGGCGGGGATCGTGGTCAACAACGCCATCCTGCTGGTGGCCCACGTCAACCAGCTCCGGCGGGTCGAGGAGATGTCCCTGGAGGCGGCCACCATTCGCGGCACCCTGGAGCGCGTCCGGCCTATCCTCATGACCAGCACCACCACCATCGTGGGGCTGCTGCCGCTGGTCATGTTCAGCGCCGGCGCCAACGAGAACATCTGGAACGCCCTGGCCTACGCGCTGATCGGCGGACTCGCCAGCTCCACGGTCCTGGTCCTGACCGTGACCCCGGCCCTGCATCTGCTCCTGGAGCGGCGCCCGGAGCGACGGCGGCTGGCCCGACTGGAGCGGGAGACGGCGCTCCATGCGGCGGCGGTCCCCACATCATGACCAGGTCGTGCAGTGGGCACGGTTACGACAAGTCAGCGACGTATTCTGGGAAAGCCCTGTTCCCCACGAGTAGCGCCAACGCCATCGGCTGTTCTACCTTACTCGGTTATGACCGACCCTCTCACACTCCAGGCTGCACGGGAGCGGGCGATAGACGCGTTGTGCCGGCGTTTTGCCGATGACGCCCTCTCCATGCCGGAGCTGGAGCGGCGTCTGGAGAAGGCGCGGCGCGCGCGGACGCGGGAGGAGCTACGGGCGCTGCTGGCGGACCTGCCGGCGTCGCCCATCATTCCGGCGCCTGCCGGCGAGCGTGGCGTGGCTGGCGCGAAGGCTGGCGCGAAGGCTGGCG
>SLCC01000086.1 GCA_007126035.1 Gemmatimonadota bacterium | reverse complement strand
TCGAACCTGTGACCTTCCGGGTGTAAACCGGACGCTCTGGACCAACTGAGCTACGCACCCTCGCGGCAGGATGCTAGTGGACCGGCGTCAGTACGTCCAGCCCCAGCCGCCGCCTCGATCACATGCCCTTGCCAGGTGTGTACTCCTGGAGCTCGAGCCGCAGCGACCCGAAAGTCACCTTGGCGCGGAGCATCACCAGGATCCGGGCATCGTCGTCACTGATGTAGACCTCCGCTTCGCCCCCCTCGCTGAACAGGCCGCTGGTCTGGATCAGCGGCTGGAGCACCACAGTGTTGAACGTGCCGGCAGGCACCTCCACCGTCTCCCTGCGTAGCACCTTGATCCGGACCGGGTTCCCGTTGGGGTTCCAGTAGTCATTGAACTCGTACTCCTGGCCCGGCACCAGGTCCAACGTGCGGACGAAGTACAGGAACGCCGTGTCGTCCAGGGGCGTGGCCGTTGGCAGCTCGCCGCTCTCCTCCCTGTCATTCGTGCGGCCCGTCCAACGCATCTCTTCCGGATAGAACTCCCGGACGCGTTGTCGCGTGAACCTGACCTCGTTGGTATCCTGCTCGAAGCGCCGGGAGAAGAGCCCGCGCACGTCGAGCCAGGAGTCATAGGAATTGTTGACCCGTGCACCGGGTATCCCGCCCCGGAGCCTGAATTCCATGCGGTAGGTGGGGTGGCCGCGCACCATCTCGACCCTTGACACGCGCATTGATCCGGAGCCCACGTTCCGGAATATGCCGAACCCGACCCGGTACTCCGCCCGCTCTCCCACCTTGAAGGGAGCAGACAGCTCCCGATCGACCCCTGCGGGCACAGCTGTACGGCTCTTACTTGCTTGGCCCATGAGGGGCAGGGCGACGGCGAGTGTGAGCGTACCTGCCACGGCAACGACTCTTAGCATGGATTTCGCTGTGGAGTGAAACAGTACCGTTGAACACTAGACAATGATAGCCGGGATGGGAAGCGGGTGTTCCCTCGACCCGTCCAGGCGGGGTGGCCACCGGTTCTGGTCCGTGACCAGACGCACCTTGGGGTACGACTATGGATGAGCCGCGGGTCTTCACCATGGTCCTCGCCGGCGGCGAGGGCAAGCGTCTTCAGCCGTTGACTCGCGACCGCGCCAAGCCGGCGGTCCCCTTCGGCGGCGACTACCGACTGATAGACTTCGCCCTGTCGAACCTCGCCAACGGCGGCTACCTCCGGATTGTGGTCCTGACCCAGTACAAGAGCCACAGCCTGGACGTCCACCTGGCGAAGGCCTGGCGCATGGCACCCATTCTGGGCAACTACGTGATCTCCGTCCCCGCCCAGATGCGCAGCGGTCCCCGCTGGTTCGCGGGCTCGGCAGACGCCGTCTACCAGAACCTCAATCTGATCCGGGATGAGCGCCCGGACCACGTCATAGTGTTCGGCGCGGATCACATATACCGGATGGACCCCCGCCAGATGGTGGAACAGCATGTCGCGAGCGGTGCCGGGGTCACGGTAGCGGCGATACGGGTGCCGCTGGAGCAGGCGTCTCAGTTCGGGATCATCGAGACTGCCGCGGACGGCCGGCGCATCGAGCGGTTCCTGGAGAAGCCGCGCGACGCGGTGGGCCTGCCGGATGCGCCGGACCAGGTCTACGCATCCATGGGCAACTATGTCTTTTCGACGAGCACGCTGGTGGACGCCGTGACGGTCGACGCCTCCGGTGACGGGTCGGGTCACGACATCGGGGGCGACGTCATCCCCGCGCTGGTCGAGGCGGGCGAGGCGGAGGTGTATGACTTCTCGCAGAACGACGTGCCTGGCGCCACGGGCCGGGACCGTGGCTACTGGCGGGACGTGGGCACGCTGGACGCGTACTACGACTCCCACATGGACCTGGTCTCAGTGGACCCGGTCTTCAATCTGTACAATCATCGATGGCCGATCCTGACGGCCCGGGAGCCCGTGCCGCCGGCCAAATTCGTCTTTGCCGATTCGGGCCGGACGGGTCATGCCGTCGACTCGATGGTGTCCGCCGGCGTCGTGGTCTCCGGCAGCGAAGTCCGTCGCTCGGTACTGTCACCCGGGGTCTTCGTCCACTCGTACGCCCAAGTGGAGAGTTCGGTGCTCATGCACAACGTGGACGTTGGCCGCCATGCCATCGTGCGCAACGCCATCATCGACAAGAACGTGCGGATCCCGGCGCACGCCAGGATCGGAGTGGACCCTGAGGCGGAGCGCGAGCGGTTCCACGTCACACCCAGGGGAGTGGTGGTGATAGGCAAGGACGACACGGTTCCAACCTGACGGTGGGAGCGATACATGTCACGGATTTCAGTAGCGCTGTGTACGCGGGAGTACCCGCCTGAGGTCTACGGCGGCGCAGGCGTCCACGTGGAGCATCTGGCCCATGCCCTGGCCGAGCAGGCGGACGTGTCGGTCCACTGCTTCGGCAGCCCCCGTGAAGATCCGCTCGTGGCCGCCACCTACCAGCCATGGGAGGACCTCCGTGGTCCCTCCGAGCACCTGGCGGCGCTGCGCACCTTCTCGGTGGACCTGGCCATGGCCGCCGCCGTGGATGGCGCCCAGGTGGTCCACACCCACACCTGGTACGCGAATCTGGCGGGCCATCTGGCCCGGCTCACCTACGGCACACCACATGTAATGACGAGCCACAGCCTCGAGCCACTCCGGCCGTGGAAGGCTGAGCAACTCGGGGGCGGCTACCAACTTTCGCTGTGGGCGGAGCGCACCGCCGCCGAGTCGGCCGACGCGATCATTGCCGTCTCCCGAGGCATGAAGGCTGACATCCTCAGAAGCTATCCGCAGGTGTCGGCCAACCGTGTCCACGTGATCCACAACGGGGTGGATACCGATACCTACCGCACCGATCCCGACACGGACGTGCTGGAGCGCTTCGGCATCGACCCGGCAGCGCCCACCACGGCTTTCGTCGGTCGAATCACGCGCCAGAAAGGTCTTCCCCACCTCCTTGATGCGGCTGGTCACCTGCCGCCGGGCAGCCAGCTCGTCCTGTGCGCCGGGGCGCCCGACACCAAGCAGATCGGACGCGAGGTCGCCGACCGGGTGGCCGAGCTCCGGGACGAGGGCAGGCTCCGGGTCTTCTGGTTGCCCGACATGCTGCCCCGGCGGGAGGTCGTCCAGATCCTGTCACATGCCACGGTCTTCGTCTGTCCCTCCATCTACGAGCCCTTCGGCCTCGTGAACGTGGAGGCCATGGCCTGCGGCACTCCGGTGGTGGCCTCCAGCGTTGGCGGCATCCCGGAGATCGTGGTGGACGGCGAGACGGGCTACCTGGTGGACTTCGAGCCGGGCGACGACGCTTTCGGCTCACCGGCCGACCCGGCGGCGTTCGCCAGCGCCATGGCGGAATCCATCACCACCTTGCTGGAGGACCCGGAGCGGGCCGCGGTCATGGGCCGGGCCGCCCGGGTCCGGGTCGAGTCGGAGTTCTCGTGGCCCGCCATCGCCCGTCAGACCATGGACCTGTATCGGCAGCTCGTGGAGGGTTGATCCGGCGGGGGTGGCTGACTGGCCTCGGGCCTACCGTACGATACCCAGCGGGACGAGGATAACGAACCCCAGGGCAAGGAGCAGGGGCGCCGTCACAGTCGATCCCCGGGCCAGGAGCAGGAAGCCCAGGGCTATGGACAGGATTCCGGCACCCATGAGGATGTAGTTGACTGTGGACCACCGCAGCGACGGTGGCAGGTGCTTCTTTCCGGGAGCGCGTCTCTTCTGTGGCATGAGGGAAGATTAGCATGGGCCCGAGCCCGGCACAAACCAGCTGCCGCCGGTAGCGCCGCGGCCTGGCCTATTCATTCTCCTGCCGGTACGACAGCTCCCAGTACGCAGGGTCGTCGGGCGGCTCGGTGGCCCGGAGCCGCTCGAGCCGCTCCCGGTCGTGGCGGCGCCTGATCCCGAACAGGGACAGGAGGATGGCGGCGGCCAGCAACCAGAAGAGGGCGGAGTGGCCCAGCAGCACGCCCCAGCCGTAGCTGCGCTTGACGTGGCGGCGCCAGTCGGTCTCGAACTGTGAGGTGGTCCGTCCGTAGACGGCGCGGAAGGCGGCCTCGAAGTCCTGCTCGGCGTGCCAACGGTCGAGGAAGACCCGGAGCCCGTGTTCGCCACTGCTCTCCACCAGGTACGCGACGGCACTGGCGGACAGGAGGTAGGCCACCCGGGCGTCGGCGGCGGCGGCCGGCCATTGCAGGGTCAGGGAGTCCAGGGGCGGTGACCGTCGGCTGGACAGGGCGAGCCGGAGGCGCCACGGCGATTCCCAATCCCACTGCCCGGCAGCCCACTGGGCGTAGCCCTCGTTGAACCAGCGCGGTATGCGGGCAGGGCCGACGAAGCGCTCGAGCCCCACGTGGGCCAGCTCGTGGCGCAGGGTCCGGTGGACTGTGTGCAGGGGCTTCCTGCCCCAGTCGTACATGGGCAGGACGATGACCCCGCGGGCCGGGTAGGCCACTCCCGCGCCCCATTCCGGCACGGCGCCGCCAGTGAGGCTGTCCCAGCGGGCCTGGTCCGGCGCCAGGAACACGTGGACCGTTGCTCCGTCGAACACGTCCCGGGGTAGGGCCGGCAGGGGCGGGGCTTCAATGACGCGCGCGGCGAGCCGCCTTGCCAGGGCTTCCTGCTCGGGCCAGTGGTGGAAGGCTATGGGGCCTGCCACCACCGGCTCCTGCCAGCCGGACGCCAGCGCCAGGAGCCCGAGGACCAAACCCTGGATCATCGCTGCCCGAGCAGTATGTCGGGGTCCAGGACCGCGGCTAGTCGTCCGTCCTCTAGCCGTACGAGGTTGGACAGGTGCGCCAGCTCCAGGCTCTCGAGCCACGCTGGCGGGGCCAGGGACCCGGACGAATCGTAGCGGAAGACTCCCTCGACCTGCTCGGCGCCCAGGGCCATCCGCCGGGCTCCGGAACTGCTCCGCACGATGACCGCCCGGCGGGTCCGTGGCGACGGCGGCATGCCTGGCAGGCTCGCGAGCTCCAGCTCACCCGCCCGGCAGACGGCGCGGTCGGCGCTGGGCTCCACCTTGACGACCTCCTCCACGGTGTCCAGGTCCAGCGCCAGGAGCGCCTCCCCCGATTGCCAGACCACCACGGCCCGGCCGTCCTCTGGAGAGATTGATCCAGGGCTCCCGGCGATATACGGCACGGTCATTCTCCTCCCCCTACCCAGTCCAGCACGGTCTGCAGGTCTTCGGGGACGGGCGCCTCCATGGCCATCTGCTCGCCAGTGCGAGGATGATCGAACTCCAGGCGGTGGGCGTGGAGGAACTGCCTGGGCACACGCCGCTCCAGCTCACGGGCCCACGGGCGATCGGGTCCGCTGATGCCTCGGGCGCCGGCCGCCCCGTACACCGGGTCGCCTACCACCGGGTGGCCGCTGTATGCCAGGTGGACCCTGATCTGGTGCGTCCTGCCCGTCTCCAGCTCCGCCCGCAGCAGGTCCGCCGCCGGCCAGCGCTCGAGGCGCTGGAAATGGGTGACAGCGGGCCGGCCATGCTCGACCACGGCCATGCGCTTGCGATCACGGGTGGACCGGCCGACGGGCGCGTCCACGGTCACCCGGTCGTCGGACACGTGGCCCCAGCACGCCGCCAGGTAGGCGCGCCTGATCTCCCTGCGCTTCAGCGCATTGGCGAGGCGCCGGTGCGCCCTGTCGTGCTTGGCCACGATCATGAGACCCGATGTGTCCTTGTCCAGTCGGTGCACGATCCCCGGCCGCTTCACGCCGCCCACGCCCGACAGGTCCTCCACGTGGTGGAGCAGCGCGTTCACCAGCGTGCCGGTGCGGTGGCCGGGGGCGGGGTGTACCACGAGCCCCGCCGGCTTGGCCACCACCAGGATGTCCGGGTCATCGTACACTACATCCAGCGGTATGGGCTCAGCCCCCACAGTGGACGGCTCTGGCGGCGGGATCTCGACGTGGACCAGGTCGCCAGCCTCGACGCGATCGCTCTTGCGAGCAGGCTGGCCGTTCAGCAGGACGCGGGACTCGGAAATGAGCTGGGCCGCCCGGGTACGGGAGAGTTCGGGCAGGCGAGCGCCCACGAAGGCGTCCAGCCGCTCCCCAGCCGCCGCGGCCGGGACCTCCAGCCGGGCGGCGCTAGGCACCACCTTCATCGTCTGCCCGTCTGCCCGGCGAGTCTCGATCCTCCTGCCAGAGGGAGAGCGCCAGGAAGATGGCACCGGTGGTGACGGCGATATCGGCCACGTTGAAGACAGGCCAGCGGAGGTCTCCGATCCCCACATCGATGAAGTCGACCACGCCCTGTTCGGAACGGATCCGGTCGATCAGGTTCCCGATGGCGCCGGCACAGATCAGTGCGATGGCCGACAGCCGGACCCGGTCGCGACCCGGTGTGGACCAGTACATGGCGCCCAGGGCGATCAGCGCCACCAGGGACAGGATGAGGAAGATGATCCGGGAATACTCGCCCACGTGGATGCCGAAGGCGGCGCCCGGGTTGTGGATGAAGGTCAGCCGGAGGTAGTCGCCCACGATGTCGATCTGCTGGTAGGGCCGCATGCCTTGCTGGACCAGGTACTTCGTCACGAAATCGACTACGACCACGGGAGCCAGGATGCCGAAGAACAGCCGGTTCTTCCCGGCACTCCACGAACGTGCGCCGTGCTCCGTACCTCGTTTCAGCTCAGTCACCAGCCACTCCTGCTCTCAACTCCCGTCTGACATTCCAGGCACGACCGGGCGGCGGGCACCGCCTCGAGACGCGCGTATGGAATCTCGACGCCGCAGTGCTCACAGACGCCGAAAGATTCTGGAGAATGCAGGAGCCGATCCAGGGCCTGGTCCACCGCCACCAGCCGCCGCCCCTCCTCGCTCGCCAGCAGATAGGCCGTCTCGCGCTCCGTCAGTGCGGAAGCGTCCTCTGCCATGTGCTGCGAGAAGCCGCCCACCTCCACATCGTCGCGCTGAGCGCTGAAGCGCTGCAGCCTGGCTGCCAGCCTGCTACGCTCCCGTTCCAGGAGCCGACCCAGCGCTTCTCTCTGTCCGTTGTCCAACGGCATCAGTCACCCGCCGCTCTCTGCAGGGCGATCATGGCGCCCACTCCATCCACCTCCACTTCCCGCTTCATCACGTCGGCCGAATCGGGCGCCCCGTCCAGGTCCACCGCCAGGGCCAGTGTCTCACCCGCAATGTAATCCCGGTGGCGGTCCGCAGCCGCTCTGGCATCGGCGTCGCCACCGATCCAGAGCCGGATCCGGTCGCTCACCTCCAGGCCCGAATCACGCCGGAGCCGCTGGATCCGGTTGACCAGCTCCCTGGCCATGCCCTCGAGTCGGAGTGGCTCGTCGATGGTGGGGTCCAGGGCCAGCGTGAAGCCGTCACCGCTCTCCACCACCAGGTCGCCCCGGGCCACCTGCGTCACCTCCAGGTCATCCGGCTGGAGGCGATGGGGCTCGCCACCCACGTCGACCACCACCTCCTCACCCCTGATGAAGTCGGACAGGGCGTCGCCCGACAGGGCCCGGATGCCCGCCGCCGCCGCCTGCGTCCTGCTGCCGAACCGCTGACCCAGGGCCCGGAAATTGGGCTTCGCCTCGAGCCGGACCAGCTCTTCGGCGGCGCCCAGGAACCGGACCTCCTTCACGTTCAGCTCGTCCTTCAGGATGTCCAGCGCCCCCGGTGACAGCTCGACACCAGCCGGCACAACGGCGAAGAGGACGCCCAGGGGCTGGCGCACCCTGATCCGCACCGTCTCCCGCGCCGCTCGTCCGAGGCTGGACATGACCCGTACCGCATCCATCTCCCGCTCGAGGGTCCCGTCCCTCAGCGCCTGGTCGGCCACGGGGAAGGTCTTCAGGTGCACCGACTCGCCGGTCAGGGCACGGTGCAGCCAGTCGGCCGTGAAAGGTGTCACGGGTGCCAGCAGCCGGCTGACGGTGGCCAGAGCGTCGGACAGGGTGCGGAACGCGTGACGGGTGTCCGCCGCGTCGGCGGAACCCCAGAACCGGTCCCTTCCCCGACGTACGTACCAGTTCGACAGGTCATCCAGGATGAAGCTGCCGACGGCCCGGGCACCCGGTGTCAGCTCGTAGTCGTCGAAGGCGTCGCCCACCTTCTGGACCAGACCGTTCAGGCGTGACCGGAGCCATCGGTCCATGATGGGCGTCTCGCTGGCGATCTCCTCACCATCGTCGCGCCAGCCCTCGAGGTTGGCGTAGAGGGAGAAGAAGCGGTAGGTATTGGCCAGCGTGTCGAAGGCCCGACGCACCGACTCCTCCAGGGCGTCCTCATCCCAGCGCTTCCCGGCCCACGGCTGACTCACGGTCACCAGGTACCAGCGCACCCCGTCGGCCCCGAACCGGGCGATGGCCTGCCACGGGTCAACCACGTTGCCCTTGGACTTGGACATCTTCTGGCCGTCCTTGTCCAGGAGCAGCCCGTTCACGAGCACGTTCCGGTAGACTGGCCCGTGGCCGAGCATGGTGGCGATGGCCATGAGCGAGTAGAACCAGCCCCGCGTCTGGTCCAGCCCCTCGGCGATGAAGTCGGCCGGGAACTGGCTGGCCCAGACGTCCTCGTTCTCGAACGGGTAATGCCACTGGGCGAAGGGCATGGCCCCGGAATCGAACCAGGCGTCGATGACCTCGGGCGTCCGCCGCATCGTGCCAGGGCACTGACGGCATGGCCAGGACAGGTCGTCGATGTAGGGCTTGTGCGGGTCCAGCTCGGGGTCGAGCCCGCCAACCCGCTCGTCCAGCTCGGCCAACGAGCCGACCACTTCCCGGTGCTCGCCGTCCGAGTCGCAGACCCAGATGGGCAGCGGCGTGCCCCAGTAGCGGTCCCGGGACAAAGCCCAGTCCACGTTGCCCTCGAGCCACTCGCCGAACCGTCCTACGCCGATCTCCGGCGGGTTCCAGCCCACCTGCCGGTTGTTCTCCAACATCCGCTCCCGGACCGCGGTGGTCCGAATGTACCAGGAGTCCCGGGCCATGTAGATGAGAGGACTCTCGCACCGCCAGCAGTGGGGATAGGCGTGGTGGGCCGTGCCGCTCCGGAAGAGCAGGCCCCGCGCTGACAGCTCGTCCAGGAGCAACGGGTCCGCATCCTTCACGAACACGCCACCGACCAGCGCCACGTCCTGCCGGAACCGGCCGGCGTCGTCCACCGGCCGGAGCATGGGCAGGCCGTGCTCCTGACCGGCTGCGTAGTCGTCGGCGCCAAAGGCGGGGGCGATGTGGACGATGCCCGTCCCCTCCGCCGCGCTCACGAACTCCGCCGGTACCACCCGCCAGGCGGCCGCCGCGTCCTGCTCGGTCACCGGCACCAGGTCCAGCGCGGGCTGATAGCGCAGCCCCAACAGCTCCGACGCCCGGTAGCGCCGGCGCACGACGGCCTCATCGCCGAACAGGGTGCTGACCAGGTCCTCCGCCACGATCAGCCCTCTACCCTCGTGCTCGACCTCCGCGTACGTCAACCCCGGATGGATGGCCAGCGCCACGTTGGATGGAACGGTCCAGGGCGTGGTGGTCCAGGCCAGGATCGCCCGATCAGTGGCCCGGCCGTCCTCATCGAGGAGCGGGCAGATGAAGTGGATCGACGGGTCCTCCACGTCCCGGTAGCCCTGCGCCACCTCGTGGGAGCTGAGGCCCGTCCCGCAGCGGGGGCAGTACGGAACGCTCCGATACCCGCGGTAGATCAGGTCACGGTCGGCCAGCTGACTGAGCAGCCACCACACGCTCTCGACATATTCGCGATGGAAGGTCACGTAGGGATCGGAGTAATCGAGCCAGTAGCCGATTCGCTCGGAAAGCCGCTCCCACTCTTCCTTGTAGGTGAAGACGCTCTCCCGGCAGACCTGGTTGAACCGGGCCACACCCAGCTCCTCGATCTCCCGCTTCCCGCTGATGCCCAGCTTCTTCTCCGCCTCGATCTCCACCGGCAAGCCGTGGGTGTCCCAGCCCGCCTTCCGTGGTACGTACCGGCCCTTCATGGTCTGGTACCTACAGACCAGGTCCTTCAACGCCCGGCTGAACACGTGATGGATGCCCGGCCGGCCGTTGGCCGTGGGCGGACCCTCGTAGAAGACGAACGGCTGCCCATCCGCCGTCGCTTCCAGCGTTCGGGCGAACAGGTCCTCATCACGCCAACGCTGGAGGATCTCCTCCTCCAGCGCCGTATGCGTTGCCGGGTATTCCGGGTATCTCATCTCGCGTCGTGTCATCGTCACACAGAATCCGGCAGCCTGTACCCGGACTCAGGTCCCCGGGTCCATGCCAGCGGATGGTCCTCCTATTCCTTCATGAGCGTCGACAACCAGTCGTCCTGATCATCCTCTGACCGGTCCTTCCGGTCCGTCCCGTCCTTGGCCCCTCTCTCGTTCGGCAGGTCGAGGGGGCCCAGCTCCTCGGGCACTATCCGCAACGAATCATCGAAGTCCGATGCATCCTCGAACGGCCGCGGCCTCCCGGAAGACGATGACTCCTCGGACGCCGCCTCCTCCGGTGCCGGCGCTGGCTCCCACACCGGTTTCTCATGGGGCACAACCGTCGGCGCATCCTCGGGCCCGGGTGCCGGGGTCGGTGGCGCATCCTCGGGCCCGGGTGCCGGGGTCGACCGCCCTTCCTCGGGCCCGGGTGCCGGCGTCGGTGGCGCATCCTCGGGCTCGGGTGCCGGGGTCGGTGGCGCATCCTCGGGCCCGGGTGCCGGCGTCGGCCAACCTTCCTCGGCCGCGGTCAGGGTCGGTCGCGCCTCCGGCACGGACGTCTGCTCGTCCCATGGCTCAGGCTCATCATGTGTGACCGGGACGGCCTCCTCCCGAGCCTCCTCCCGAGCCTCCTCCTGAGCCTCCTCCTGAGCCTCCTCCTGAACAGGCGGAGGTTGGTCTTCCGGCGCCAGGGCGGAAAGTTGCGCCGCCGATTGGGAGCCTTCCTGCTGCTCGGGCACCCGCGGCGGTGACGCCGGCCCCTCCAGGTCGAGCGTCTCCTGGATCACGTCGAGCTCATCGATCTCCCGCTCGAGGAGGCGTCGGAAGCTGTCCACGAGTTGGAGCCGACGGGCCTTCATCTGCCGCAGGGCTTCTTCTTCCCGAACGAGCTGACGCGACGCCTCCTGGCGCAACGTTTCCGCGGCAAGCCGGGCCTCCCTCAACATCAGGTCCCGCTCCCGCTCCGCCTGGTGGCGCGCATCCTCGCGGAGCTTCTGGGCGGACATGAGCGCTTCCGACAGCGCCTGCTCCTTGCGGCGGTAATCGGAGAGCTCCTCCCTGACCGATTCCATGGAGTCTCGAAGGCCCAGGTTCTCCTTGACCAGCTCCTCCATGCGATCCGCGACCAGGTCCAGGAAATCGTTGACCAACTCGGGATCATAACCTCTCAGCGTTCGCCGGAAGTCGCCCTTCTTCTGCCGGACCTCAAGTGGTGTCAGATCGATCATCGCTGCTCCCTTTCACCGAAAAGAACCGTCCCCAGGCGGACCATTGTCGCGCCTTCCTCGACGGCGATCTCGAAGTCATTGCTCATCCCCATGGAGAGCTCGCGCCCGCGCAGTGCGCCGGGCAGCTCCTGCTCGCACCGCTCCAGCAGCTCGCGGGTCCTGCGGAACGTGGTCCGCAGGACCGCCTCGTCGTCGGTCCACGGCGCCATCGTCATGAGGCCATGGATCTCCAGGGAGCCCAGCTCGCTGAGCTCTGCCAGAGCCTGAACTGCCGTCTCCGGCTCGAACCCGCCCTTGCTCGCTTCACCGGATGTGTTCACCTGGAGGAGCGCGCGGATCGGCTGCCCCGCCCGAGACGCCTCCCGATCCAGGGTCCTGCCCAGCCTGAGTGAATCCAACGAATGGATCCAGTCGGAGGTTGCTGTAGCGGAGCGGGCCTTGTTGCGCTGGAGATGGCCGACCATGTGCCATTCAGCGGCGTCGCGCCCCACCTCGGCCACCTTCTGCTCCAGCTCCTGGACCCGGTTCTCGCCCAGGGCACGGAGGCCGACCTGCAAGGCGGCCTGGACCACCTCGGTGGGGTGGCCCTTGGTGATCCCGATGACCTGAACGCCCTCCGCCCGCCCAGCTCTTACCAGAGCTCTATCGATCCGCTCGCCCACTTCCGCGAGCGCATGCCGTATCTGCGCTTCCCACATGGGAGCGTATCGTATGACCCGACACAGGAAAGGGCAACGCCCGGCGCCCCCCTCGGACGCGCATCCGGCAGCGGGGTTGACAGCCCGCTCGTCCTTCCGCTATCCCTTCACGACAATGATCGAGCGCACTCTGTTTCCCGTAATGATCGGCAGCGGCTGGTGGTGGTGGCCGTCGGGGGAGGAGTGCGTGAGCGCCGGGAGTTCGTGATCTGAACAGGTAGTACCGGCGTCGACCCCAGGCGGGCGCGCTCCTCTCGAAGCAGAGGGGCGCGCCCGCCTCTTTTTGTACCTGTCTACCCGCCCGTTGTGGGCGGAGGGGAGAGCGGGATGCGATCGGCAACACACACGGCGACCGGCGGTCAGCACGCGCCGCCCGGCCCAGGGGCCACCGGGAGCGCGGTGGACGAGTCACTGCGTGAGCAGGTGCTGTCAGCGCCACTCGACGCGGTGGTCCCGGTCTGGGTATCGCTGCCATCGGACACCGAGACACCGGTCTCGGCATTCCTGAAGCTCCGCCGTGGCGGCACCGGTTTCCTGCTGGAGAGTGGCGAGCACGACGGCAGATTGGGCCGTTACTCCTTCATCGGTGCCGCACCGGACAGGGTGCTCCGGGCGGACCTGGACCGGGGGACGGTGACGGGCGACTCGGAGGTGGCGGCCTACCGCGGGGCCCCGCTGGACGCTGTGCGCCGGCTGGCCGGGCAGACAGCCGTCTGGACCGGCGGCGGACCGGTGGCGGGCTCGTCGCCGACGGAGACCTGGGGCGTGGGTGGGGCCGACCTGCCGGGCTTTGTCGGCGGGCTGGTGGGCGCCTTCGGCTACGACCTGTCGCGGACCCTGGAGCGGCTGCCGGTGGAGCTGGCGGACGAGACAGGCTTCCCGGCCGCTCTGTTCGCCCGCTTCCATACCGTGCTGGCGTTCGACCACGCGCGGCAGCAAATGCTGGCGATCTCCCTGCTGCCACCTTCCCGGGACCACGCGGCGAGGGCGGAACGGCTCCGCCGGGCTCGGGGCAGGATCGACGGGGTCTTGGACGCCCTGCGGCGGGGTCGCGCCCCCACGTTCCAGCCGCGGCCCCATCGGCACGGCGTCGGAGCGGCCCTGAGCGGCCCTGACGCCGGCGGTGACGACACGGGCCACCTTTCCACACGGGGCGTCGCCACCGCCGGCCCCGGCGGCTCCGCTGCCCGCTGGCACCCGGACGACGGCACCTTCCTCTCGTCCGTGGCGGAGGCGGTGCGGCTGATCAGGGCGGGCGAGGCGATCCAGGTGGTGCTGTCCCGACGCCTGGAGACGGGTTTCGAGGGTGACCCGTTCGACCTGTACCGTGCGCTCCGGCGGGTGTCGCCGGCGCCGTACATGTTCTTCCTGGAGTTCCCCGAGGTCACCCTCGCCGGCGCGTCGCCCGAGATGCTGGTCCGGGTGGAGGACGGGGCCGCGCAGGTATCGCCCATAGCGGGCACCCGTCGCCGTGGTGCCGACCCGGAGGAGGACGCGCGGCTCGAGTCGGAGCTGCGGGCGGACCCGAAGGAGCTGTCTGAGCATGTGATGCTGGTTGACCTGGGGCGGAACGACCTGGGCCGTGTCTGCCGAGCGGGGTCGGTCCACGTGCCCCGGCTCATGGAGGTGGACCGCTTCAGCCATGTGATGCACCTGGTCTCGGTGGTGACGGGTCGGCTCCGGGAAGGCGTGGACGCGCTGGACGCCTTTGCCGCCTGCTTTCCCGCAGGCACCGTATCGGGGGCACCGAAGGTCCGGGCCATGGAGCTGATCGAGGAGCTGGAAACGACGCGGCGTGGCGCCTACGCCGGTGCCGTGGCGCATATCGCTCCGGGCGCCACCTCCCTGGACGCGTGCATCACGATCCGCACGATCGTCATCCGGCGGGGCCGGGCCACGGTCCAGGCGGGCGCCGGCGTGGTAGCCGACTCGATCCCGCGGCGGGAGCTGGCGGAGACGGCGGAGAAGGCGCGAGCCCTTATCGAGGCCCTGGAGCAGACTGGAGGGCTTCAGCCATGATCCTGGTCCTGGACAACTACGACTCCTTCACGTTCAACCTGGTCCAGATCCTGGGCTGCCTCGGTGCCGAGGTGGACGTGGTCCGCAACGACGCGCTGGATCCGGCCCGCCTCGAGGCGATCGGGCCTGCGGGACTGATCATCTCACCGGGCCCCTCCCACCCGGACCGCGCCGGGAACGCGGCGGCAGTGGTGCGTCGGGCCCTGGGCCTGGACGGCGGCTCTGTCCTCTGCCCGGTCCTGGGCGTCTGCCTGGGCCACCAGCTCCTGGGCCGGGTCTTCGGCGCCGCCGTGACACCGGCGCCCGAGCCGGTGCACGGCAGGCCTGCCAGTATCAGCCACGACGGCCGCGGCGTCTTCGTCGACGTACCGGTCCCCTTCGACGCCGGCTGCTACTACTCCCTGGCGGTGGTCGAGTCGTCGCTGCCCCCGGAGTTGGAGGTCAGCGCCCGGGACGATGCTGGCGTGGTGATGGGACTGCGCCACGAGGCGTTGCCCGCCGAGGGAGTCCAGTTCCACCCCGAGTCGATAATGACGGCCGCCGGCGAACAGATACTCTCCAATTTCCTGAACCAGAGGAGGTCCCCATGAGCGAGCACCCGATCCGCGAGGCGCTCCGCCGCCTGGCCCGGGGCCAGGACCTGGACGAAGAACAGGCGATGGATTCCATGTCCGCCGTCATGGAGGGCGGGCTGTCTCCCATGCTGGTGGCGGCGTTCCTCATGGGCCTCCGCTCGAAGGGAGAGACGGTGGACGAGATCGTCGGCTGCGCCCGTGCCATCCGGGCCCGCTCCGCGCCCTTCCCCGGCGCCCGACCGGAGCTGGTTGACACCTGCGGCACCGGCGGCGACGGGACGGGCACGTTCAACATCTCGACGACCGCCGCCTTCGTGGTGGCCGGGGCTGGGGTCGAGGTGGCGAAGCATGGCAACCGTGCCGTCTCCAGCGCCACCGGCTCGGCGGACGTGCTCGAGGCGCTGGGCGTGGACGTGACCATGAACGGTCACGAAGCGAGCCGGGCGCTGGAAGCGGCAGGTATCACCTTCCTCTTCGCCCCCGTCTACCACTCCGCCATGCGCCACGCCTCACCGGTTCGCCGGGAGCTGGCGGTCCGGACCGTGTTCAACCTGCTCGGACCCCTCTGCAACCCCGCCGGCTCCGGCGCCCAGGTGGTGGGCGTGTTCGATGCCGAGCTGGTCCGCCCGGTGGCCGAGGCGCTGGCCCGTCTGGGAGCACGCCGGGCCATGGTCGTACACGGGGACGGCGGGCTCGACGAGCTGGCGGTGACGGGGCCGTCTCTGGTCGCGGAGTGGGACGGCTCCGCCCTCCGGGAGCGCACGGTGCGACTCGATGAGCTCGGTCTCCCCGCCCGCCGCGCGGCGGGCATGCGGGGCGGCAGCGCGGCGGATAACGCGGCCATCGCCCGGGCCATCCTGGGCGACGCCGGGGCCGGGCACGACGCCGGGCTGCCCGCCGGCTTCGACCTGGAGGCCGGCCGTGACGTGGTGGTCCTCAACGCCGCGGCGGCGCTGGTGGTGGCCGGGCGGGCGGCGGACCTGCGAGACGGCATGGACGCGGCTCGCGCCAGCATCCGCTCTGGCCGCGCCCTGGCAAGCCTCCAGGCGCTGGTCGACTTCTCCCGCACCGTCGGAGCTGGGCGCCCCGTCCGGAAGGTCGAGGCAGCCGTGCCCGCCATGCCCGCGGGGTGGGGCCGATGAGGACGGCAACGCCCGGCGGCTTCCTGGCTCGCAAGGCCGACGCCGTCCGTCGTCGTCGCCAGGCACGCGACAATGGCACCGACCAGCTCCTGCTGGAGCGGTGCCGGGAGTTGCCCGTTGCGCCATCGCTGGCGGCGGCCCTCTCCGGCGGCGACCGGATAGCCGTGATGGCGGAGTACAAGCGCCGGAGCCCCAGCGCCGGGCTGTTGGCCCCGGGCGAGGAGGCGACGGCGGTGGCGGCAGGGTACCGGTCCGCCGGCGCCGTCGCCCTCTCGGTGCTCACCGACGGCGACGACTTCGGCGGCGCCCTTTCCGACCTGGAAGCGGTGGCGGCAGGCGAGCCGGAGGTGCCCGTACTGCGCAAGGACTTCATCGTCGACGCGGGACAGCTCTTCGAGGCCCGGCTGGCGGGCGCGGCGGCGGCTCTGCTGATCGTGGCGATGCTGGACGCTGGAGAGCTGTCGTCGCTGCTGGCCGCCGCCAGGGTCGCCGGGCTGGAATGCCTCGTGGAAGTCCACACAGAGCAGGAGCTGGAACGGGCGGCCGCGGCGGGCGCGACGATGGTCGGTATCAACAACCGGGACCTGCGTCGCCTCACCACGGACATCGCCGTCACGGAGCGCCTGGCCCCCCTGGCGCCTGCCCACGCGGTAGTGGTCAGCGAGAGCGGAATCCGGTCGGCGGACGACGTGCGCCGGGTCCGGGACGCCGGCGCCCACGCCGTGCTGGTGGGAGAGGCGCTGCTCCTGGCGCCCCGGGCGGTGCGGCCGGTCCGGCTGCGTCAGCTCGCCGGGGTGCTCCGGCGGGGAACGCCATGAGGCCCGTGCTCCCGGAGGGCGCGAGGTCGGCCCGACCGTTGCCCGAAGGGCCGGCCGGGTTGGCGGTCAAGATCTGTGGGCTGACCAGGCCAGCCGACGCGGCGCTGGCCGCGCGACTGGGGGCCGCGGCCCTGGGTGTGGTCCTGGCGCCGAGCCCGCGCATGGTCGACCCGGCCAGGGCTGCGGAGGTGCTGTCCGGGGCACCGCCGCACGTGGCCCGGGTGGGCGTGTTCGTCGACCCGGACCCCGACCTGGTCGCCGAGGTCGTGGCGGCCTGCGACCTGGACTGGGTCCAGCTCTCCGGCCGTGAGCCTGCCGTCCGGAGCCTGGCCATCATGGAGGCGGCCCGGGCGGCCGCACCCGGCCGCCGCGCACCCGGCCTGCTGCGAGCGGTCCATGTGCGAGCCGCCGAAGGCCCGGAGCGCTTCGCCGATTACCCGGCGGACGCCTTCCTCCTGGACGCGCCCCCGTTGCGGGGTCGGTTCGGTGGTACCGGGCGGACATTCGACTGGGCCTCCGTCCGCGGGTTGCCCTGGCCTCGTGACCGGGTCGCCCTGGCCGGCGGACTGACCGCGGAGAACCTGGCGAAGGCCGTGGCGGCGGTCCGGCCCGCCATGGTGGACGTTTCGTCCGGCGTCGAGACGGCGCCGGGGATCAAGGATCCAGCGAGCCTGTCCGCATTCCTGGGCAGAGCCCGCCACCTGGAAATGGAGCATAGTTGATGATCATGACCCCTGTGACCGGGGCCGACGCGGGGCGGTTCGGCCCCTTCGGTGGCCGTTATGTGCCCGAGACGCTCATCCCCGCCCTGGACGACCTGGCCGCCGGCTGGAGCCAGGTCTCCACCGACCCGGCCTTCCAGGCACGGCTTGCCTCCCTGCTCCGGACCTACGTGGGACGACCCACGCCACTCCACCGGACGCGCCGGCTCGTGGGACCCGATGCCGCCCGGATCTACCTGAAGCGGGAGGACCTCTGCCACACCGGGAGCCACAAGCTCAACAACGCGCTGGGCCAGGCGCTGCTGGCCCGTGAGCTGGGTCGGGATCGGCTGATAGCCGAGACCGGAGCAGGGCAGCACGGCGTGGCCTCCGCTACCGCCGCCGCTCTACTGGGCATGCCCTGCCGAGTCTACATGGGCTCGGCGGACATGGCCAGACAGCGCCTGAACGTGGTCCGCATGGAGCTGCTGGGCGCCGAGGTGGTGCCTGTGGAGACGGGCTCGCGGACGTTGAAGGAGGCCACCAACCAGGCCATACGGGAGTGGATGTCATCGTACCGGGACACCCACTACCTCATCGGCTCCGCCGTGGGGCCCCACCCGTACCCCACCATCGTGCGATCCCTGCAATCCGTGATCGGGACCGAGGCCCGGGCCCAGGTCCTGGAGGCCGAGGGCCGGCTGCCCGACGGGCTGGTGGCGTGCGTGGGCGGGGGCAGCAACGCCATCGGCCTCTTCAGCGCCTTCATCGACGACCATGACGTGGCGCTGACGGGCGTCGAGGCAGGTGGCGCCGGGCTCGAGCCGGGCCGCCACGCCGCCAGCATCTCCCGAGGCCGGCCCGGCGTGCTTCACGGCGCGGCCTCATACCTCCTGCAGGATGGCGACGGCCAGATAATGGGCACCCACTCCCTGGCCGCCGGCCTGGACTACCCGGGCGTGGGTCCCGAGCATTCGTGGCTCCACGACGTGGGCCGGGCCAGCTACCTGAGCGTCGGCGACGACGCGGCCCGGGCAGCCTTCGCCGCCCTCTCACTCCGGGAAGGGATCATACCGGCCCTTGAATCGGCCCACGCGGTGGCCCATGCCATGGAGTGGGCGGGGCGGCTGGGACCTGAGAGCGTCCTGGTGGTCTGCCTCTCCGGCCGTGGGGACAAGGACGTGGACTCGGTACCGGGAGGGACCACATGAACGGACCAGAACGAATCGCCGCGGCCTTCGCACGGGCGGCCGCTGAAGATCGGGCCGCGCTGATAGTCTTCCTGGCCGCCGGCGACCCTGACTACCACACCACCGTGGAGCTGGCCCGGACCGCCGTGGCCGCGGGCGCCGATATCATCGAGCTGGGCAGCCCCTTCAGCGATCCTCTGGCCGACGGTCCCGTCATCCAGTCCGCCTACGAGCGGGCGCTGGCAGGCGAAGCGACCACGGCAGCCACCCTGGAATGCGCGGCCCGGGTCGCCGCTGCCACCGGCGCCCCCGTGGTCCTCATGGTGGCGCTCAATTGCGTCCTGGCCTATGGCACGGACCGGTTCTGCCAGGACGCGGCGGAGGCGGGGGTGAGTGGGCTCCTGATCCCCGACCTGCCGGTGGACGACGCCGCCAGCCTTCGCCAGGAGGCGCACCTTGCCGGGCTCGGAACGGTGTTCCTCACAGGCCCCGACACCAGCATCGACCGGACCCGGCAGATCGCCGCGATTACCACGGGCTTCGTCTACGTCATGCGACACCGCGGCGTCACCGGCGCCGGCGCCTATCCCGTCGATCTGCGCCGGCGGGTGGCGGAGGCCCGTGCTGCCGGCCCCGCGCCGGTGGCCGTGGGATTCGGCATAGCCTCTGCCGCCGACGCCGCCTCCATCGCCGGCGTCGCCGACGGGATCATCGTGGGCAGCGCCCTCGTCGATACCGCCTTCCGGGCCGGGCCCGGCGAGGCAGTGGGCGAACTGGTAAGGGCGCTCCGGCGGGCCATGGCCCCGGCCGGCAAGCTCCCCCAGCACCAGGCCACCGGACAGCAACCAGGAGCGACAGCATGATCATAGTCATGGATCCTTCGGCGACGGAGGCCCAGGTCGCGGACGTGGTGGAGCGGCTGAGCAGAACCGGCATCCGCGTCCTGCGGCTGGACGGAGAGCGGGTAGTGCTCTCCACCGCAGGACCGGCTCCCGGTACGGAGTCGAGCCCGACCACGCCGGTGGGCACAGAGGCGATCGCGGACATGCCGGGCGTGTCGGCCACGCTGAACGGTGACGGCGCCACGCCCATGGTGGCAGCCCCACACGCGACGGCGGCACCGGAAGATGAAGCATGGGATCCGGACAACGGCGCTCCCACCGACGCCGAGGAACGCGGCTTCCAGGTAAAGGACAGGTGGATCGGCGGGGCGGAGCTGTTCATCGCCGCCGGACCCTGCTCCGTGGAGGACGCCGATACCATGGACCGCACGGCCGCGGCCGTGGCCGCCGCCGGAGGAGCCGCGCTCCGGGCCGGGGCATTCAAGCCCAGGAGCAGTCCGTACAGCTTCCAGGGCATGGGCGAGACGGGGCTCGCCATCGCCCACGATGCCGCCGCCGCCCACGGACTTCTCCTGGTAAGCGAGGTCCTGGACGCCACCCAGATCCCCATCGCAGCCCGATACGTCGACGTCCTCCAGGTCGGCGCCCGGAACATGTACAACACGTCGCTGCTCAGGGAGCTGGGCCGCGCCCGACGGCCCGTACTGCTGAAACGAGGGCTGGCCGCCACCATCGACGAATGGCTGAGCGCCGCCGAATACATCGTCGCCGCCGGCAACCCCCGGGTCATCCTCTGCGAGCGAGGCATCAGGACCTTCGAGACGGCTACCCGCAACACGCTGGACCTGAACGCCATACCCGTGTTGAGGGAGCGCACCCGGCTGCCCGTCCTCGTGGACCCGAGCCATGGCACGGGACGACGGGTCTACGTCCGGCCCCTGGCCCGCGCCGCCATCGCCTGCGGCGCAGATGGCCTGCTGGTCGAGGCGCACCCGGAACCGGATCGGGCAGCTTCCGATGCGGCACAGACGGTCGACCTGGAAACCATGGCGCAGGTGGTCTCCGAGGCGGAAGTCATGAAGAGAGCGATCGCAAGATAAGGCTCTGCCGCCCCGTTGCCGGCCCGGGTCCTGCTACAGCTCGGCGTGCATGAAGCTCACGTTCCTGGGCACGCGCGGCGAGATCGACGCGCGCACGCCCCGACACCACATGCACACGGCGCTGCTGGTGGAGTACCGGGGCGCTCGGATGATGGTCGATGCGGGCGAGGACTGGCGTGAGGCCATCTGGGAGCTGCGACCCCGGCCCCACGCCGTGGTCGTGACCCACGCCCACCCGGACCACGCGTGGGGTCTGAAGGGTGGCGCGCCCGCCCCCGTATTCGCCACGGCGGAGTCGTGGAAGGAGCTGGGCCGCTACCCGATCGCTACGGCTGACCGGCACCGTATCGAGCCGCGCCAGCCGGTGACCATCCGCGGCGTCGACTTCGAAGCGTTCAACGTCGAGCACTCGATAAGGGCACCCGCCGTGGGCTACAGGATCACTGCTGGCCGGGTGGCGGTATTCTACGCGCCGGACCTGGTCTACATCCAGGACCGGGCGGAAGCGCTCCGTGGCTGCCGGCTCTACATCGGCGACGGCGCCTCCATGACCCGGTCGTTCGTCCGCAGGCGCGACGACCGGCTCATCGGCCACGCGCCCGTCCGCACCCAACTCACCTGGTGCCAGAAGGAGGGCGTGCCCCGGGCAATGATCACTCATTGCGGCAAGGAGGTGGTGACCGGTGACCCGGCCCGCCTGGCCGAACAGCTCGATGACATGGCCCGCGAACGAGGCGTGGAGGCTTCCTTCGCGTACGACGGCGCGGCAGTCGTGCTGCGCTGAACCACACCGTCTCTTGCCCGGACCTCATCGCCCCCGCATTCTGCGCCGGCGACAACGAGCCCACAGTGACCTGAGATAGAACCGGGGTGCGGTGATCATGGACCGAGTGACGGCGGCGGTGGTGCAGGCGGAGCAGCCGGGCGAGCTGAAGGCGGGACTGGAGCAGACACGGAAGCTGGCGACGGAGGCGGCGGGCAGGGGCGCCTCCCTGGTGGTGTTCCCCGAGACCTGGCTGCCAGGCTACCCTGCCTGGTTGGACTATTGCCGGGACGCGGGGCTCTGGGACCACCCGCCAGTCAAGGAGACCTTCCTACGCCTGGTGGAAAACAGCGTGGTGGTGGAGGGCGACTCCTTCGCCGAGCTGGCCTCCGTGGCACGGGACCTGGAGATCACCCTGGTGGTGGGAGTGAGCGAGCGGGTGGCGAAGGGTCCCGGCCGGAGCACCCTCTTCAACACGCTCCTCACCATCGGCCCCGACGGCTCGCTCCTCAACCACCACCGCAAGCTCAACCCAACGTACACGGAGCGGCTGGTGTGGGGACCCGGTGACACCGCCGGGCTCGAGGCCGTGGATACCCCAGCCGGTCGGCTGGGCGGACTCATATGCTGGGAGCACTGGAACCCATTGGCCCGGCAGATCATGCACGACTCCGGCGAGGACGTGCACGTGGCCGTGTGGTCCGCCGTGGTCGGCGTCCATGGTATCCACCAGGAGGCCAGCCGATGCTACGCCTTCGAGGGCCGCTGCCACGTCGTCGCCGCCGGACAGCTGATGCGGGCCCGGGACCTGCCGCCGGATCTGGAGCCGAGCCCGGAGAAGGTCACCTCACCTGACCAGCTGCTCCTCCGGGGCGGGAGCGCCATAATCGCGCCGGACGGCTCCTACCTGGCCGGGCCGCTCTACGACGAGCCCGGCATCCTGGTGGCCGAGCTGGACTACCGTCGCAACGTGGAAGAGGCCATGACCCTGGACGTGAGCGGCCACTACCAGCGCCTGGACCTGTTCGAATTGACAGTCCGCCACACCGACCGCCGCTGAAGCTGGCCCCCGGGTCGCCCCTGGGGTGGCCCCGCCAACCCGGGTGCAGCTCCGTGGCCGCCCACAGAGTCTCACCGGGGCTCAGAAGACGATGTTGAGCCCCAGCCCCAGGGACAGGTGTTGCACCGTGACGTCCTGGACCGCGATGTCCGGCCGATCCTGGATGCTGGCGCCGTAGTGTCGGTAGTTGATGGCGGGGCTCAGCCTCATCCCCGTGGCTATCGGTATGGCCACGCCACCACCGACCTCGAAGCCCAGGTCCTCGCTGATGCCCTGCCCCGAGCCATCCAGCTGAAGGTGATGGAACAGCAAGCCGCCGCCCAGCCACGGATCGAGCCACGGCCAGCCAGGTATGGCCACAGACACACCCGCAGCGAAGCCCGAGTCCCTGGCATCGGCGGGATCATCGCCGGTCCAACCGCCACCGAACCGGATGTCCGAATAGCTGCCGTACAGCCCTACCAGCGGGAAGATGCCCACTGCCACACCAGCGCTCAGGCCGAAGCCCGGGTCGGCCACATCGCCGAAGTCGCCCACAGGGAACGCCCCTTCCGCCCTGACGTCCACGCTTATCGGGATGCCCAGCGCCTGGCCGTCCAGGGGACCGGCCACTGTGGCCATGACCGCCACTACCACCGCAAGAGAGGCTGCTCTTATAGAATGTGCGCCCATGATCTCCAACCCTGTCCCGCTATGCGTGCACCTCCTCCGCCGCCTCCCGCTTCGTCTCCGCGATCACCTTCTCCGCCACGTTGGGGGGGACGTCCTCGTAACCGTGGAACCGCCTGGTATGGATGGCCCGGCCGTGGCTCATGGAGCGCAGGGTGGTGGCATACTTGTAGAGCTCCGCCTCCGGCACCAACGCGCGGATGATGGTCTTCGATCCCTGGGTATCCATGCCCAGGATCTTGCCCCGCCGCTGGTTCAGGTCACCCATGATGTCGCCCATGTACTCCTCGGGCGTGTTGATCTCCACCTCCACGATGGGCTCGAGAATGACCGGCGCCGCGTCCTGGGCCGCCTTCTTGAACGCCATGGAGCCCGCCACCTGGAAGGCCACGTCGCTGGAGTCCACACTGTGGTAGGAGCCGTCGTAACACTCCGCCTGGAAGTCCACCAGCGGGAACCCGGCCACCACGCCACGGCGGGCCGCCTCCTGGATCCCCTTGTCCACCGAGGGGATGAACTTGCCCGGGATCACGCCGCCGGTGATGGCGTCGACGAACTCGTAGCCTGAATTGCGGGGCATTGGCTTCAGACGGATGTGACAGTCACCGAACTGGCCGCGGCCACCAGTCTGCTTCTTGTAGCGGCCCGGTGCGGCGGCCTCCTTCCGGATCGTCTCCCGATAGTTGATCCGCGGCTGCTCCGTGTTGACCTCGACGCCGTACTTCCGCTTCAGCCGCTCCATCTGGACCTGGAGGTGGAGCTCGCCCAGACCCCGGATGATGGTCTGACGGATCTCCGGCTCGTAACCGCTGATGAAGGTGGGGTCTTCGTCGCTCAGGCGGGACAGCCCGATACCCAGCTTGTCCTCGTCGCTCCGGCTCGCAGCCCGGATGGCCACGGAGATGTCGGGCTCCGGGAACCGGACGGGGTCCAGTATCACCGGCCGCGATGGGCTGCAGAGCGTATCGTTCGTCCCCGTTTGCTTCAGCTTGGCCACCACTCCGATGTCGCCCGCGTGCAGTCGCGAGACCTCGTGCCGCTCCTTGCCCTGGGATATCGAGATGTGGGACAGCTTCTCCGGCGCCTCCTTGTTGGCGTTGAGCACCTCCAGGCCGCTCTCCGCCGTTCCGCTGTAGATGCGGAAGAAGCTCAGCTCGCCCACATGAGGCTCGCTCAACGTCTTGTAGACCAGCGCGGCGAAGGGTTCCCCATCGTCCACCTTCAATTCCACCACCTGGTCGATGTTCGGCCGCTGCGCCGTCTCGGGCCGGGCCTCCGCCGGGCTCGGTATGAGCTCCACCAGCTTGCCCCCCAACGCCCGCACGCCCCACGCCTTCTCGGGGGCGCCACAGAACAACGGGAAGATCTCCCCGTCCTGCATGGCCGCCTTCAGCGCGGAAATGGCCTGGTCCCGGTCGATATCGCCGCCCTCCAGGTACGCCTCCAACAGTGCGTCGTCCGTGGTGGCGATCGTCTCCATCAGCTCCGTGCGCCACTCCTCGAACTGGTCCTGCTTCTCCGCCGGGATGTCCGCCTCCTCGTACTCGCCGGTCAGGCTGTCACCCTTGTACATGCGGGCCCGACCGCTGAAGAGGTCGATGATGCCACGGAAATCCTCACCGGCACCGATGGGCATCTCCACCGGGACCACCTTCTCCGTCAACTGCTCCTTGACCTTCTGGTAGACCCCGTCGAAATCGGCGTGCTCCTTGTCCATCATGGAGACGAAAAAAAGTCTGGGAATCCTCCGCTCCTCACAGTATTCCCAGACCTTCTCGGTACCCACCTCGACGCCTGACGTGGCGCCGAGGACAAGCACAGCCCCATCGGCTACCCTCGTCGCTGCCAGCGCCTCGCCGGTGAAATCCATGTAACCGGGAGTGTCCAGCAGATTGAGCTTGGTGCCTTCCCACTCGGCGTAACCAATGGCCGTCTGCATGGATATGCCGTGATCTATCTCCTCGGGCGAGTACATCGTGAGGGCGGTACCTTCACCCACCTTCCCGTGGCGGCGGCTCGAGCCGGCGACGAAGCAGAGCGCGTCTATCAGCGTCGTCTTGCCCGAGCCGCCATGTCCCAATACGGCGATGTTACGGATCCTGTCCGTGCTGTATTCCTTCGCGGTGGCCATGACTCCTCCATTCCAGCTGACCGGTTCTCTCGGCGGATCGCGGGGGATCGGATTGTATGGGCTTCATCAGGGGGGTGTCAATGCCGACCAGCGGCCCGATGGTTGCCGTAAGCAGTGCCGCTACTGTCAGATCCACGGCCCTCAGGGCCCGCGAAGAAATGGAGTCATCCGATATGCGTGCTTTAGCTACCCTCGCCCTGACACTGGGCTTCCTGGCCGGAGGCGCACCGTCCGCAGCACAGACCTTCGGCTTCGGCGCCCACGCCGGCGTCTCCATACCAACCGGTGACTATTCGGACCTGGCCGATGTCGGCTTCTCGGGCGGTCTCGATTTCCGACTGCCCCTGGCCATGGTGACACCGGCCCTGAGCTGGTACTCGTCGATCGACGCCGTGGGCCACAGCGCCAGCGCCGAGGCCATCGGCGGCGGCTTCCTCACCGTCCCACTGCTCACCGGCGTGCGCTTCGACCTGGGCACGCTCGGCATGATCCGACCATTCGGCACCGGCCAGCTGGGCCTGGCCTTCATCCGGAGCCCCGAAGTAGGAGCGGTGGACGCAGCCACCAACACCGAGTTCGCCTTCGCCCTGGGCGGCGGGCTCCAGCTCACCGATAACCTGTACGCGGGCCTCAGGTGGTTCAACCTGGGCAGCGTGGACTTCGAGCCGCCCGAGCTGGGAAGCCCCTCGGTCTCCTTCCTGGATATCTATCTCGGATTCGGCTTCTGACGCGCGGGCGCGTCTCCGCATGATCCGGTTGGCGCCGAGAGCAACCGTGCAGGTTCGTATCGAGTTGTCAGGGGGATGGCCGTGGATGGCCACGGGGATGGCGTTCGCCGGCCGCCAGTGCGCGCGAACGCCAACTCAAACGCTTCAGTTCTGCTTGTAGCGCTTGCTCACATCGTCCAGCAGGTCCCGCTCTTTCTGGGACAGGCTCTCGAGGCCGGAAGTGCTGATCTTGTCCAGGACCCGGTCCACCTCGTCCAGCACCCGGTCCTCGCTGCGGCGAGGGCGATGGGCCGACCCGGCACTCCCGGCCCGGCTATCCTCCTCGACCTGCACCTTGCGGCGGGAGACGAAGTTGCGGAGGCGGCCCACCCTGCTGGTCATCCGGTCGTTCAGCTTCAGGTACAGGAAGCCGGCGGCAAAACCGCCCAGGTGGGCCCAGTGGGCGATGCCATCCTGCACACCACCGATCAGGGGCAGGATGGACGCGGCGGTGAGAAACGCCACCAGCCATTTGGCCTTCACCGGCAGGATGCCCCAGATGTAGATGGACATGTTCGGCCAGTTCATGGCGAAGGCGAGCATGACCCCGTAGATGGCGCCGGAGGCGCCGACGATGGGCCATTGCGGGGCGAAGATCAGGGACAGGACGGCGCCGCCCAGACCAGCCACCGCGTAGAACTTCAGGAACTCCTTGCCCCCCCACATCCCCTCGAGCGGCGGCCCGAAGAAGAACAGGATGAGCATGTTGAAGAAGAGGTGGAAGAAGCCGACATGGACGAACATGTATGTGATGAGCGTCCACGGGCGGCGCAGCACATCCGCAGGGACGAAGGCCAGCCAGGCACCGATTATCGGGAAGCCCAGGGCCACCAGGTAGACCACCGCGTTGGCGATCAGCAATCGCTTCACCCACGGCGTGAGGCCGTAGCCGAACGATACTCCGAATCCAGGCGGCTGCCGGTATGCCATAACCACTCAACCCTTCTGCCGCCCCACAAGTTCCTCCCGCCGCCCCGCGTGTTCTCCGATGGCGATCTCGCAGATCCGTTCGCACAGACGCGGGAAGCTGATACCCGCCGCCTTCGCCGACTTCGGTACGAGGCTGTTGGCCGTCATGCCGGGCAGCGTGTTGGCCTCCAGGCACCAGAGATCACCGGCCTCGTCCAGACGGAAGTCCACCCGGCTGAACCCCCTGAGCTTGAGCGTGCGATGCGTCCTCAACGCCAACTCCTGCACGTTGATGCGCAACTCGTCGGTGATATCGGCGGGGAATATCTCCTCCGCCTTGCCCGGCTGGTACTTCGCCTCGTAGTCGAAGATATCCTTGCCCGTTATGATCTCCCCAACCGGGAGCGCCTCGTCGCCCAGGATGGGGACTGTCAGCTCACGGCCTGGCAGGAACGTCTCCACCATGACCTCGTCATCGAAGAGGTAGGCCAGGTGAAGTGCCGGCTCCAGGTCGGCAGGCTCGCGCACCACGCTCAAGCCCAGCGTCGAGCCCTGCTTGCTGGGCTTCACCACCACCGGCCAGCCCAGCTCCGCCTCCACCTCCGCCGCAGTCACCGGCGCCATCAGCCACGCAGACGTAGGGATGCCAGCGTCGCGGAGCAGACGCTTCGTCACGTCCTTGTCCATGGCCATGGCGCTGCCCAGCATACCGCTCCCCGTGTACGGGAGCCCCATCAGGTCCAACCAGCCCTGCAGGTTACCACCCTCCCCAGCCCCGCCATGGAGCGCAAGGAACAGCACGTCCACGCCCTTCAGCTCCGGGGCGTGCGTCAACTCCGTCGGATCACCCGTCGCCAACAGGTCCAGCTCCGCACGGCCCGGTGGGATCGGTGACACCGCGCTGCGCAGCAGCGTGGCCTCCTGCTCCGCCGTCAACACCCCGTTCGCCGTGTCCACCGCTACCACCTCGTGACCCGCCGAACGCAACGCCTTCACCACCTCCGACCCGCTGGCGATGGACACTTCCCGCTCGTCGCTCGTACCGCCGAACAATACAGCTATCTTCATGACCTCAGCACCTGACCCATTTCCACGTCCTCAATCGTCAATGTCATCATGACGCGCCGTCCCGGCCGGTAGTCGTACCACCCGCCATCGACAAGCGCAAATACCGAGCCCTACCATCGGCTGGCCGGAGCGAGGCGGTTATCAGCGCGAGAGCTGGCGCACCATGTCGTAGCGGGTGATGATGCCGGTGACGGCGCCTTCGTGGCTGACGAGGACGGCTGGAGTCTGGCGGGTGAGGAGGCGCGCCACGTCGTCCATGCGGGCGTCGCTCCCGATCACGGGCAACGGCTCACCCATGAGTTCTGCCAGGGGCCGATCCAGGACGTGGGGGTCCTGGATGATCTGGGCCATGAGCGTTTCCTCGGCGATGGCGCCCACGGAGCGGCCGTCCTGGAAGACCGGCAACTGGGAGATGCCGTGTCCGGTGATGAGGTCCAGGGCCTCGCGCCCGGTCTGTTCCGGCTCCACGACGATCAGGGGCTGGATGTCGGTCTCCTTGCCCTCGAGCATGGAGCGTGCGGTCATGCGCTCGGGCTCCAGGAGGCGGTGCTCCCGCATCCACTCATCGTTGTACAGCTTGGAGAGGTAGCGCTCGCCGGTATCGGGCAGGACCGCGACGATGAGTGCCTCCGGGTCATCGAGGCTCTGCGCCAGCTGGACGGCCAGGTGCACGACCAGCCCGGCGGACCCGCCCACGAAGAGGCCTTCCTCCCTGGTCAGGCGACGGGCCATGCGGAAGGCGTCCGTGTCACCTATGGAATGGAACTCGTCGATCACGTCGAACCAGAGCGTCTCCGGCAGCTTGTCGTTCCCGATCCCTTCCACCTGATAGGGCGCGTCCGGTCCCTTCTCGCCGGTCCTGAAGTAGTGCGCGAATATGGAGCCTTGCGGGTCGCCGGCTACGACGCGGACGCGCGGGTTCTTCTCCTTCAGGAATGTGCCCGTGCCGCTGATCGTGCCGCCGGTGCCCGCGGAGGCGACCAGGTGGGTGATGCGCCCGCCGGTCTGCTCCCAGAGCTCCGGGCCGGTGGTGGCGTAATGGGCCTTCGGGTTGACCTGGTTGTAGAACTGGTCGGCCAGGATGGCGCCGGGTGTGCTCCGGACGATGCGCTTGGCCGTCTCCACGTAGTTGTCGGGGTGGTCCGGCGGCACGGCGGTGGGCGTGATCACCACTTCCGCGCCGAAGGCCTTGAGGAGGCGGACCTTCTCCTGGCTCATCTTGTCGGGCATGGTGAAGATGCAGCGATAGCCCTTCAGGGCCGCTGCGATGGCCAGCCCCACACCTGTATTGCCGCTGGTCCCCTCCACCACGACGCCGCCGGGCCGCAGGCGGCCGTCACGCTCCGCCGCCTCGATCATCGCCAGCCCGATCCGGTCCTTTACCGAGCCGCCGGGGTTGAGGAACTCAGCCTTGGCGAACACGGGGGTCCTGGCGCCGCCGGTGACCCTGTTCAGTCTGATGAGGGGCGTCCAGCCGATGGCGTCCAGGACGGAGTCACAGGGTTGGGCGTTGCGCGGCGGCTTGTTCACGGCTCGGCTCCGGTGGTTGGCCTGGAGTCGGCCCGGGGCTCTGGTCCGGGCTCGACCTCACCGTCCGTCTCCGCCTCTGCCCCGCCCTTGTGGAACCGTACGGGCAGCCTTGCCCACATCGTTGCCTGGCGGTCATCACGGCGCCCTGGCTGGAACCGGAGGTCCCTCGCCCCGTTCACCGCTACCGAGTCGAAGGCGGCCTCGCCACTGGACTCAAGCACGTAGACGCTGTCCACGGCACCGTCCTCGGTGACCCGGACCATGATGACCGTTTCTCCTTCCAGGTCCTGGTCCCAGAGGGCAGCCGGATAGGAGAACGGTGATTCCTCGGTGGCGATGACCTGTGGTTCTTCGATGGTGACAGCCTCTTCGGCGCACCCTGTCATCAGCGCGGCTGCGGCGATCGGCGCCATCAGCAACAGCGCTGTCTCCCGAGCTCCGGTGGTGGCTGCGAGCTTCTTCACTCGACTTCCTCCTTCAACTGTGCAAGGCGGTTGAGCGCCTCCAGGGGTGTCAACCGCTCCAGATCCAAGGTACGTATCTTCTCCACGACCGGGTGCTCGGGCGCGGCGAAGAACGATAGCTGATCGGGAGGCGCGGTGCTGGCCGGTCGGCGGGCACCTCTCCGGCCCAGCCCCTCCCCGTGCCTCGTGTGACTGCCTTCCAGCTCGGCCAGGATCTCCCGGGCCCGCTCGACCACGCCCGGCGGCAGGCCGGCCAGCCTGCCCACCTGGATCCCGTAGGACCGGTCGGCGCCGCCAGACTCCAGACGGCGCAGGAAGATGATGTGGTCGCCCACCTCTTTGACCGCCACGTTGACGTTCACCAGCGCGGGCAGCAGGTCGGCCAGTTGGGTGAGCTCGTGGTAGTGGGTGGCGAAGATGGTCTTGGCGCCTGTCCGCTCGTGGAGGTGCTCGGTCACGGCCCAGGCGATGCTCACCCCGTCGTACGTTGCGGTACCCCGGCCGATCTCGTCCAGGAGCACCAGCGACCTGTCGGTTGCGTTGTGGAGGATCGAGGCCGTCTCGCTCATCTCCACCATGAACGTGGACTGGCCCCGGACCAGGTTGTCCGAAGCCCCTACGCGGGTGAAGACCCGGTCGCAGATGGGTAGCCGGGCCGACCTGGCGGGGACGAAGCCGCCGATCTGGGCCAGGATCTGGATCAGGCCCACCTGGCGCAGCAGCGTGCTCTTCCCCGCCATGTTCGGGCCGGTGAGTATCATGACCCGCGCCTCGGGACCCAGGACGACGTCGTTGGGGATGAACTCCTCCCGTGGCATCATGGTCTCCACCACCGGGTGCCGTCCGTCCCGTATCTCCAGGTCGAACCCGGTATGGACGTCGGGCCGTACGTAGTGCCGTCGCTCTGCCAGCCGGGCCAGGCCGGCCAGGACGTCCAGCTCTGCCACCCGGGCGGCGGTGGCCAGGAGCCTGGGCACCGACTCGGCCACGTTGCGCCGCAGCTCGTTGAAGAGGCGGGCCTCCAGCTCGGCGATCCGCTCCTCCGCGCCCATCACCTTCGCCTCCCACTCGTCCAGCTCCTCGGTCACGTAGCGCTCCGAGTTGGCCAGCGTCTGCTTGCGCCGGTACTCCGGGGGAACCCGCCCCAGATTGGACTTCGTCACCTCCAGGAAGTACCCGAAGACCTTGTTGTAGCCCACCTTCAATGAGGATATCCCGGTCCGCTCCCGCTCCCGTGTCTGGAGCGCGGCGATGAAGTCACGGGCCCCGTCCCGCGTCTCACGTAGTCCGTCCAGCTCCGGGTCGTGACCGACACGGATGACGCCGCCCTCCATCAGGGTGGCAGGTGGATCCTCGGCGACGGCGGCGGAGATGGCGGCACGGACGTCGGCCATGGGGTCCAGCTCCTGGCGCAACTCCACCAGGAGCGGCGCCACGGTGCCGTCCAGGCCGGCCCGGACCTCCGGCAGCCGGGCCAGCGATGAGCCGAGGGCCCACATCTCACGGGGCGTGACCCGAGCCGCACCCACCTTCCCCGCCAGCCGCTCCAGGTCCCGGACCTCTCTCATCTGGCCACGAATGCCACGGCGGAGCGCCGGGTCCTCAACCAGCTCGGCCACCGCCTCCTGGCGCCGCCAGATGGGCTCCGGCGCCACCAGCGGCCGGAGCAGCCAGCGGCGTAGCAGCCGGGCGCCCATGGCGGTGGTGGTCTCATCGATCACGTCGATCAGTGTATCAGCGGCACCGGCAGGGCCGTCTCCGCGGAGAGGTGCCACCAGCTCCAGGTTCCGGCGGGTCATCTCGTCCAGGGCCATGGCCTCGCCAGGCCGCTCGAGGCGGGGCGGGCGCAGCCCTTCCGCCGCCGCGGGCTGGACCTCCCGGATGTAGACCAGGAGCGCGCCCAGGGCGCCGATCAAGGGCTCGTCGCCTTCCTGGAACCCCAGGCCATCCAGGGTGTGGAGTCCGAAGTGTCGCCGCAGTTCGTCGCCGGCCAGATCGGGCTCGAACAGCCAGTCGGGACGGTGCGTGGTGCTCACGCCGTCCAGGAGCGGAGCCCGTCCGGGGGCGCCCTCCCTGGCGCGCGGGAGCAGGATCTCCGCGGGCTCGAACCGGGCGAGCTCCGCCTCGAGCCGCTCCCCGGCAACCCGCGTCCCGAGGAAGTCGCCGGTGCTGATGTCCGCCGCGGCGATGGCCGCAGCCCCGGCGTCCGCCTCGACCAGTGCCACGAGCCAGTTGTTCCGGCGCTCGTCCAGGAGGGCGTCCGACGTGACGGAGCCGGGAGTGATCGTCTCCACCACCTCCCGCCGCACGATGTCCTTCGCCTCCGCCGGGTCCTCGACCTGCTCACAGATGGCCACGCGCCGGCCCAACCGAACCAGACGCTGGACATAGTCGTTGCGCGCCCTGACCGGTATTCCGGCCAGCGGGACATCCGCGGCGCCACCGTTGTTACGGGTGGTGAGGGTGAGGCCCAGCAGTCGGGAGCCCTCCTCGGCGTCTTCGCAGAACATCTCGTAGAAGTCGCCGACCCGGAAGAACACGATGGCATCAGGATGGCGCGACTTGGCCTCGCGCCACTGGCGCATTAGTGGGGTCTCTTCCTGCTTCGGCATCCGCTCCGGCGGTGTGTGACCTGCGGTTCCTGGGACGTCAGACCAGTGTGGTGCTGCCAGGGCCCCGTACTGCGACGAGACCGCGGCTCACTACCCCGAATAGGATAGCCCGGCCCGGTGATCCGGGGCAACCAGCCCGCACGATCCCCCTGCCCGCCAACCAACTGCGACGGCGTCCTTGACCTGGGCGCACCCGCTTACTAGCATCCACTCTGACCATCGTCATCGCTCCGACGCGGGAGACCCCCTGAGGGGTACAGCGCCCTGAGCGAGACGATTTTTTTGGCACACGGCATGGATAGGAGCGCCGTGTCGACCTGATGCGTTTGACCATGACGAGCGGGGCCGCCCCGCTGACCAAATCGCCCGACACCTCTGGCGAGGCACTGCTCCGGGCATCCGCCCTGGACGCCCTGGGCGAAGCCGTGGTGGGCACCGACCTGAACGGCCACATCATCTACTGGAACGACGCCGCCCATGGCCTGTACGGCTGGTCACGGGACGAAGCCCTGGGCTCTCTCATCCAGGACCTGCTCATGGCCGAGGGCACCACCGCCGACCTGGTGGTGGGCCTGGCCCGACTGCGCCGACGAGGCCGCTGGCACAGCGAGTTCCTGGTGCGGCACCGGGATGGCTCCCTCTTCCCCGTCCTGGTCACCGTCACCAACATGCGTGACGGGGAAGGTCGTCCCATGGGAATGGTGGCCGTCGCCCGTGACATCCGCACGCAGCGAAAGGCGGAGGAGACGGCTCGCCACGCCGAGGAACGGGTGGAGCTCATGCGCCGCGCCGCCTCCGCGGTCATATGGGAGTGGGAGGTGGGCTCCGAGCGGCTGAAGCTGAACGAGGCCCTGGTCGACTCCTTCGGCTTCACCGCCGCCAGCACCGAGCCCTCCATGGAGTGGTGGCGCTCCCGGATCCATCCCGACGACCTACCGCGGGTGGCGGAGAGTTTCGACCGGTTCCTGCACGAGGACAGGCGCTTCTGGACCGAGGAGTATCGGTTCCTCACTGGCGACCGGGGCTACGCCACCGTCTTCGACCGGGCCTACATCACGCAGGATGCGAGTGGCGAGCCCACCAGCGTGGTGGGCTCGCTGGTGGACCTCACCGAGCGGCGCAGGGTCCACGAGGAGCAGCGGTTCCTCTCCCAGGCAAGCATGATCCTCGAGCTGTCCCTCGACTACGAGACGACGCTGCCCACCATAGCCCGGCTCGCGGCCAATACCGTGGCCGATGCCTGCATCCTCGCCGTCGCCGCTGGAGAGGGTTTCCCACCCTTCATCACCGGCGCCCACGCCGATCCCCGCATGCAGGCAGTGATCGAGGACGTGGCCGCCTTCATGACCACAGGCCCGGCCGCGGGCTCACTCATAGAACAGGTGGTGAGGGGCGGCGAGTCGGTGCTCATGAGCCGAGTCTCCCATGACGTGACCGGCCTGATTCCAGAAGATGGCCGGCTGGCGGAGCTGGTCAGGAAATTGGCTCCCGCTTCGCTGATCCTGGCGCCACTGAGCGCCCGGAAGGCCACCGTCGGCTACCTGATCCTGGGCTCGGCGAGCGTTGAACGCCACTATGACCAGGTGGACCTCCAGATGGCCGAAGAGTTGGGCCGACGGGTCGGGCTCACCGTCGACCACGCCCGCCTCTTCCAGTCCGCGGAGCTGGCGAACCAGGCCAAATCCGACTTCCTGGCCATCATCAGCCACGAGCTCCGAACACCCCTGACCGCCGTGCTGGGCTACTCGGACCTGCTCAGCGAAGAGGTGGCGGGACCGATGAACGAGCGGCAGCACCGCCAGGTGGAACGGATCCGGGCCGGGTCGGACCGACTTCTCCGGCTGATCGAGGGGATCCTCGCCTTCGCCAGGCTCGAGTCCGGCAAGGAGCGACCACACTTCGAACAGGTCCACCTCCGCCCCCTCCTCTCCCAGATAGACGAGATGGTGCGCCCATCCGCCACGGAGAAGGGCATCGAATTCGAGCTGGAGGTCGACCAGATCCCGGATACGGTCCAGACCGACCGGGAAAGGTTCATCCAGGTGGTGCTCTCCCTCACCACCAACGCCATCAAGTTCACGGAACGGGGCGCCGTGCGGATACGGGTGCACGCTGGCGACGGGACGGTCAGGATCGACATCTCGGACAACGGCAACGGCATAGCGCCAGAGCACCTGCCCCACATATTCAACCCGTTCTGGCAGGCGGAGCAGCCGGCCACCCGGCGGAGCGGCGGCTCTGGCCTGGGGCTGAGCGTGGCACAACGCCTGGCCCGCCTGATGAACGGCGACGTGCGAGTGACCAGGAGCACACCTGGCGGCACCACCTTCCGGTTCGAGATCCCCGTACCAGCGTCTCTGTGAGCGTCCGCACCGTTCACGCCAGCGCCCGCGCCGCGCCCGCGCCGTCCACAGCGCGGAAACATGCGCGACGATCGCTGGATCTGGGAAGTGGTGGTCCCTATCTTGATGAGTTACTCCCCCGTAACCGGCAAGTCGCACGACATCGAGAAGGGCAGTGAGCCAGAGGCAGTGAGCCAGAGGCAGTGAGCCAGATAAGGAACCAGCAGGCCTTCGACTCCTACAACGCCGGCTACGTGCAGGCGCTGTACGAGCAGTATACCCGTGACCCCGCCTCGGTGGACGAGCGCTGGCGCGCGGTCTTCGGGCTGAGCCCCGAAGAGGTGGGCGTCATACCGGTTGGCGACGGTGCACCCGCGCCTACCCGCGCCCAGCTCCGGGCGGCGATGGCGGCGGCCGAGCTGGTGGAGGCGCACCGTCTCCACGGCCACACCGCCGCCCGGGTCGACCCGCTGGACAGCGCGCCCCGGGGGCACCCCATGCTGGCGCCGTCGTTCCACGGTATCGAGGAGTCGCAGCTGGAAACGATCCCCGCCTCCCTGCTGGATCTGGGCGAGGCGGGTGTGAGCATGAGGGTGGTGCTGGGCTGGCTGCGGGAGACCTATACCAGCACTGTCGGCTACGAGTACGAGCACCTCGAGGATCCGGGCCGGCGGGAGTGGCTGCGCCGCCGGATCGAGGCGGGCGATCACAGGCGCCCGCTCAGCCGCGAGGAGAAGCTCCGCCTGCTGAGCCGCCTCACGGAGGTGGAGGCGTTCGAGCAATTCCTGCACAGGGCCTACCTGGGGCAGAAGCGGTTCAGCGTCGAGGGCAACGACATGTTGATCCCCATGCTGGACCTGGCGATCGAGCGGTCGGCGGCAGCGGGTGCCCGGGAGGTCGTGTTGGGAATGGCCCACAGGGGTCGCCTCAACGTGCTGGCCCACGTCCTGGGCCAGCCCTATGAGCGGATTCTGGCCGAGTTCGAGGGCCAGCAGTCTGGCTCCGGGACCGGCGACGTGAAGTACCATCTGGGAGCGGAGGGCACCTACGCGACCATCTCGGGTCAGCCGCTGACCGTCTCCATGGCGCCCAACCCAAGCCACCTGGAGTACGTCAACCCGGTAGTGGCGGGTATCGCTCGGGCGCGTCAGACCGAGGTCTCCACACCTGAGCTGGCCCAGGACGTGGCCCGGGTGCTACCCGTGATCATGCACGGCGACGCCGCCTTCGCGGGACAGGGGATCGTGGCGGAGACGCTGAACCTGGCGCGGCTCAACGGCTACGAGACCGGGGGCACGCTCCATATCATCGTCAACAATCAGATCGGCTTCACGACCGAGCCCAGTGAGGCCAGATCAACCAACTATGCCAGCGACCTGGCCAAGGGGTTCGACATCCCCGTCTTCCACGTGAATGCCGACGATCCCGAGGCGTGCCTGGCGGTGGCCCGGCTGGCCCTGGACTACCGGACCCGGTTCCAGGCCGATGTCCTCATCGACCTGGTGGGCTACCGCCGGTTCGGCCATAACGAGGGCGACGAGCCGGCCTACACCCAGCCGCGCGTCTACGAGCGGATCGTCGAGCACCCCACGGTCCTGGCCCGGTGGGCCGGGCGACTGATGGAGGAGGGTACGGTAACGGAAGAGGAGCGGCAGGAGATCTGGGACACCGCCTACCGGCACCTGACCCAGGTCCAGCAGGAGGTGAAGCAGTCCGCGAACGGGGATCCTGCCACGGTAGCGCCGGCCCTGGAACCAGCCGCCATCGAAGGGCCCGTGGAGACGGCCGTCGCCAGGGAGCGGCTCCTAGGCTACGACCGGCAGCTCCACAGCTGGCCTGACGGCTTCACCGTCCATCCCAAGCTCGAGCGTCAGCTCGTGCGCAGGGGCACGTCACTGGAGGCCGGCAAGGGCATCGACTGGGCACATGCCGAATCGCTGGCATTCGCCTCGCTGGTGGCGGACGGAATCCACGTCCGCCTGTCCGGGCAGGACTCGGTGCGCGGGACGTTCAGCCAGCGGCACCTGACCCTGACCGACGCCCGCACCGGCGACAGGCACACACCGCTCCAGGCGCTGGAGGAGGCAGGGGCGCCCTTCGAGGTCTACAACAGCCCCCTCTCAGAGGCGGGCGTACTTGGCTTCGAATACGGTTACAGCACCGCCTCGCCACGGTCGCTGGTGCTCTGGGAGGCCCAGTTCGGTGACTTCGTCAACGCGGCGCAGGTCATCCTGGACCAGTTCCTGACCTCGGGCCGGGCCAAGTGGGGACAGGAGAACCGCCTGACCTTGCTGCTGCCACACGGGTACGAAGGTCAGGGTCCGGAACACTCCAGCGCCAGGCTCGAGCGATTCCTACAGCTGGCGGCGGAAGACAACATGCGAGTCGCCAACTGTACGACGCCGGCCCAGTACTTCCACCTGCTACGCAGCCAGGCCATGAGCGATGAGCCCCGGCCACTGGTCGTCCTCACGCCCAAGAGCCTGCTCCGCCACCCGAAGGCCGTCTCCACACTACCCGACCTGACCGGCGGGGCGTTCAGGCCGATCATGGACGACCAGCGAACCACCGACCGGCCTGACACGGTGCGACGCCTGGCCCTCTGCTCCGGGAAGGTGTACTACGACCTCATCGCCGCCGACGAGCGCGAGGAGGCTGAGGACGTGGCGCTGATCCGCTTCGAGCAGCTCTACCCCTTCCCCGGGCCGGACCTGCGTGAGCTGCTGGACCATTATGACCAGGCCACCGAGCTGGTCTGGGTCCAGGAGGAGCCGGCCAACATGGGCGCGTGGTCGTTCATCCAGCCCCTCCTCGAGGCCGTTGCTGGTGGCCGGCTCAGCCTCGGGTACGCCGGTCGGCCCGAGCGGGCCAGCCCGGCGGAGGGCTACAAGAAGGCACACGACAAGGAGCAGCTACGGATCGTCCGCCAGACGTTCGCCGCGAAACAGCAGCTGCAACAGCCGTAGAACTCCGTGGACGAAGGCGGGTACGACCAGCCACCAGAGTCCGCGGCGGAGAAGCCGCTGGAATACTCGAATGTGGGACTTATCCTGGACAATGATGGACCACCTCGTCGTCATTCCGCACCCGACGCCAATAAGCCTGCAAGCCCGGTCGCTTCGCCATGACTCGGTGCCCGACGGGGCGGTGGGCCTGGGTTACTACTACGACGGACACCTCATCGCCCGCAGCGTGGTGGCGGCCGGCGCCATGGACACGATCCAGTCCCTCCTCTCCGAGCCCGTTTCCGTTGCCCTGGCCGCCCGCGAGGACGAGGACGGCAACATCGACGGCCGTTTCTGCCTGGTCCTCCCCATGGAGGCCGACCAGGCCGAGCAGGAAGGGGCGGACGAGCCGTGGCGGGACAGCGTGCCAGCACCGCCCTCAGAGGTGGACAGCTCGTCAGGGACAGCGACGAACGGTGGCGGCGAGCCGCAGTTCGCCCTGCTCCCCATCGGCAACGTCATCCGGCCGGCTTCCGAACGGCGGCATCCCGAGGATGTGGCCCATGATGCCAGGGAGATGCTCGACACCCTCCTGACCGGCGGCGGCCGGGACGCCGTCCAGAAGGCCATCGACGACCGGCTGAAGAGTATCTAGCTACTTGCCCCGGGAAGAGTCAGCGCCGAGCGAGTGGCTGGCCGGGCGGCCCCCGGGGACGGCCTAGACCTGCTCCAACGCCTGCTCCAGGTCGGCGATGATGTCCTCCGGGTGCTCCACGCCCACCGAGATCCGGATCATGGCGGGCGTGATGCCTATCGCCTTCTGGTGCTCTGGCTTGACGTCCGAGTGAGTCATGCTGGCCGGGTGCTGGGCCAGTGTCTCGGTACCGCCCAGGCTCACGGCCAGCTTGGCGATCTTGAGCGCGTTCAGCAGCCGGAACGCCTCCGCCTCGCCGCCGTCGACCTCGAAGGAGAACGTGCCGCCCGGCGAGAGGCACTGGCGCTGATATATTTCGCGGTCCGGGTCGTCATCGTCGAGGAACCCCAGGTAGCGGACCTTCCTCACCTTCGGGTGGTCGAGGAGGAACTCGGCTACGTAGCGGGCGTTCTTCATCTGGCTGGTCATACGGAGCTTGAGCGTCTCGAGCGACCGCATGAGGAGCCAGCCGGTCCATGGGTCGGCCATGGTCCCCAGGATCGTACGCATCCCGGCCACCTGCTCCATGTTCTCCTTGCCACCCAGCACCGCGCCGGCGATCACGTCGGAATGGCCGCCCACGTACTTGGTGAGGGAGTAGAGTATCAGGTCGGCGCCATGCTCCAGGGGCCGTTGCCAGAGCGGACCGAGGAACGTGTTGTCCACGGCGAGCACCGGCCGCCGCGCCTGGTCCTGGCCGACCGAATCCACCAGTCGGCGACAGGCCTGGATATCCACCAGTGCGTTGGTCGGGTTGGCCGGTGTCTCGATCAGGACCACGGATATGGGCCCTTCCGCTCGTGCCTCCTCAACGGCCGATTCCATGGCTCCGGGCACGCCCGCGGTGAAGCCATAGCGACGGATGCCGAACTGGGGCAGTATGTTCAGGAGCAGGTATTCCGTGCCGCCGTACACCGGCTCGCTGTGGACGATGGCATCCCCAGGTCGGAGGAAGGTCAGGAGCGCCGTGGAGATGGCGGACATGCCACTGGAGAATACCAGTGCCGCGTCGGCGCCGTCCCATATGGCCAGCCTGTCCTCCAGGATCTCCAGGTCCGGATTGTTGATCCTCGAGTATATCAGCCCCGGCACCTCCCTGGGCTCCCGCTCCCGGAGGCCGTAGGCCAGCTCGAAGAACGCCTTCCCGTCCTCGGCCCTCTTGAATAC
This sequence comes from Gemmatimonadota bacterium, assembly GCA_007126035.1. GTDB lineage: Bacteria > Gemmatimonadota > Gemmatimonadetes > Longimicrobiales > RSA9 > SLCC01. The sequence goes on along the minus strand of SLCC01000086.1, from coordinate 27,059 downwards.
GAACGTTGACGTCTGGAAGATAGGACACTTCACCGCACCTTCCGACAGGTGGGGGTCGTAGCCATAGCCCATCATCAGCGTCTCGGGCCGCAACACCTTGTCGCCTATCCGCCTGTGCCGATATTCGCGCTCGTCGCTCATCGTCCGCTCCAATGGTTACACGTAGGCGTCGGGCGTAAGGGTAGCACTTTTGGACGCGCCTTGCGAGCAGCCTGCGAGGCCTCGACCTTCCGGCATGAACGACGTGATCGAGGAGCAACGCTTCCGGGATATCTTCTGCCGGGCCCACGCGGGCCACCTGTCCTGCGTCGGCGACGAATGGCTCAAGTCCCCCTGCCGCGAGCCGGGCGGCGAGCGGGCGGTGCGCTCCATCGTGTGGTCACGCCGGAACGGACCTTGGCGGCGGGTCCAGGTCCTGTTCGTGGGGGCTGCGCCAGGCAACGCCGGCGGCATGGGCAGCGGCGCCATGGGCGCCCACGGCACCCGGATCCCCTTCGGCGGAGATGTGGCCGGCGGCAACCTGGACGTGTTGCTCGGCAACGCGGGGCTCGACCGGAACTCCACGTTCATCGTGGCTGCTTTGAACCAGCTCCCGGCGCGTGGCGGCGGGGAGCCGCGAGTCGCCGAGCTGCGTGCGCCCGTGGGCGCCCTGCCATCGAGCCTGCACCTGCTGAGAGACACGGTCTTGGCCACGCAGCCGCGGCTGGTGGTCTGCCTGGGCAACGTGGCACTGCGAAGCCTGGTGGCGGCAGCGCGAGCGGCCACGGGGAACCGCCTGGTCCTACCCACCAGGGACCGGCTCGAGGCGGCCGGACTGACGCGAGGCAAAGCCACCCACTGGCCCGCGGCCCTGGCACCTGATGCAGGGTTCATGGGCCGGTGGGCCGCGGACCGGGCGAAGGGCGCCAGCCCGCCGGCACTCCTCTGGCTGCTCCACCCCAGCGCGCAGAACATGAGCCCCTACGCAGCGACCGGCACCGTCTTCCACACACGTATGGTGGAGACCGTGACGGCCCTGCGAGAGGCCGTCTCGGATGTACTGGGCATACGGCCCCCCGCTGTGCGGCGGCCCCCGCCCACCACCGGGATCTACGACCTGCCCGAATGGCGGCAGGCCGTCGGCCCGCGCCACGCACAACTGGATCGGCTCTGGAAATCGCGCGGCGTCTGAGGGAGGTTGAATCCCGCCGGGGGAGGTGCTACCGTTCACGTCATGATTTACCCGCGTCAGATCCCGCTGCGGACCCGGATCCCGACAGTCCGAGTCCGCCTGGCCACAGACGACGGTGCGGTCTGCTTCCGCGCCCGCTGGAAGCACCGGCCCATCGATCTGCAGCGCAGGATTTTGTACCTCCTGCGCCAGGGCAAGCCCATCTGGTTGGAAGACGAATGGGGACGGGATGTCTGCCTCAAGGCCGAATGCGTCTGGGCCGCGGCCGTGGACGGCCGCACCGCCGACGCCGGTGAACAGGGCCCCGCGGGAGCCACACCGCCCGGCCGCACCAGGCCTTCCAGCCCGTAGCCACAGGAATCCCCGGGCCGGGACCAGCTCCGGATCAGGCCCTGACCCGGGTCCGTCTCAGGACTCGTCCGGAGGCGGTACGAACCGGACCGGCATCAGGACTATCACCCGCACCGGCTGGTCCCCGGCGGCGGCCGGGCTGAATCGCATCAACCGACCAGCGCTGAGGGCCAGCACATCCAGCTGGCTCTGACCGCTCGACCGATACAGCGTGCTGCGGGCGACCCGGCCCTGCTCATCCAGCCACAGCCGGAGCACCGCCTGTCGGTCGAACCTCTGCTCCGCAAGGCCAGGCGGGTAGCGGCGCTGGATAGCAGAGGTCACATCCTCCGTGTTCAGCAGGACCGGCAGCGTGTAGGTGACGCGGAACGGCTCGAAACCCTCCAGCGGCTCGGGCGTGGGGCCCGGCAGCTTCTCGAGCGGTATATCCAGCTCGAGCCCACCCTCCTCGGGCAGCACCACCTCTTCGTCCATCGACCGATAGCCCGGGTGCGTCGCACGTACCACCCACCGCTCTCCTGGCAGGCCGTCCAGTCGATACGTGCCGCCATCGTCGCTCCACCCCGAGATGGTGTCACCCAGGACCTCGAGACGGGCGAAGGGCAGGGCCTCGCCTCCCTCGCCGAGCACCGAACCCTCGATCCACGCCGGGGCCACAGCCAGTTCCGCTGGCACCGCCGCAAGCGGGGATGTGGGCTCGGGGCTGACCGGCACGCTTCGGCGGTCCACCGCCCGGACCACCCAGTCCCGGACCGGAGCGCTGGATGCGGCGGCCACAGCGCCGGCCGCCAGAAGGACCAGGATGGCAGCCTTCGTCAGGGACCCGCTCGCCCGTGCCAGCCGCCGCGCGACTCGCGGCTCGGGAACTGCCGGCGGATCCACGTCCAGGAGCCCGATCTGCGCCGAGACCAGGGACTTGGCCGCCTGAAGCTCGTCGTACAGGGCGCGACACTCGGCGCAACCCATGAGGTGCTGCGCCATGGCCGCCCGCTCCCGGCCCAGGAGCTGGTCGTCCAGGAACGCCTGGATCTCACCCTCGGAACGATGTGTCGACATCCCGCCCCTCATCCGTGTGCGGTCGCGGCGAACTCAGCCGCGAAACGACGTCCGGCCCGGGCCAGGAGCGTGCCCACCGACGTGGCCGCCACTCCTATGGACCGGGCGATCTCATCATACTGGAAGCCTTCCTCCCGCATCAACAAGATCTTGCGATCCCGCTCCGGTAGCCGGTCCAGCGCCCGCCTGACCGCCGCCACTGCTTCGTTGCGCTCGGCGATGGCGTCAGGCAGCGGAGGAGCGGAGGAGCGGGGCACATGCACCTCGAGGCGGCGGTGGCGGTCCGCTTTGCGGGCCGCATCGCGGACCAGATTCGTACCCACCGCGAACAGCCACGGCTTGGCGTCGTCTTCGTCCAAGTTCCCTCGCGCCAGTCGCACGAACGCCTCCTGTGCAGCGTCCTCGGCCGCATCCGCGTCGCCCGTCAACCGATGCAGGTACCGGAACAGCTGCGGGTAAAGCGATCGGAACAGCCGCTCATAGTCCATGGCGTCAGCTCGAGTGGCGCCCATTCGACATGGAACGATCCAGCAGCCGATGTCGTGACACCTGCCTCAGCGCGGCTCAATGGATATGAAGACTCGCGTGTTCTGCCATTCCAGCAACGCGCCCGCCCGCTCGGCCGCGGGCCGGATCGTCAACTGCTCGACTGTCTCTTCGATGGCCTCGGCCGGGACCTGGGCGCGGCCCAGCTCCTGGGCTGACACTTCCGGCGTGTAGCGGGACTCGTGCCCCCACTGGCTGGTGGATCGGTTGATGATCAGCGTCCACTCATCGCCCGGCTGGGGGATGGTGTACAACGAATAGGAGCCGGGCTCCACCGGGAGGCCGGCGATCCGGGCCGGTACGTTCAGATGCACAATGGTCGGTTCGTTGGCACCCGTCCGCCACAACTTGCCATAGGGGACCGCCTCCCCTCCGATCATCTCCCGCCCCCGGAGTGACGGGCGCCCGTAACAGATGGTGGCGGCGCCGTCGCCCACGGCGATGTTGGCGGAGTCGTACGGGCTGACCCGGCCCTCCAGTGGCATGTCAGGCGACGGCTGGCACGTCGGCGCAGCGGCTGCCAGGTCATCGACCGGCTCCGCCCTCGTCGCCTCGTCAGCCTCCGGCTCGAGCCCACACGCCATCACGGCGAACGCCGCCACGGCGAGAAGAGCCATCCGACTCCACCGCATCGCCACCTCCTGGATAGTGCTACAGCGTCGGTATCAATCCCGATAGTACGTCATGCCCATGGCCTCCCGTACCCGGGCCATGGTCTCACGGGCGCCAGCCCGCGCGGCCCTGTTGCCCTCTGCCAGGACCTCCTCGACCAGTCCCGGACGCGCCGCCAGCTCGGCCCGCCGCTCACGGACCGGCGCCAGGAAATCGTTCAACGCCATGGCCAGCTTCCGCTTGACCTCCACATCACCTACCCTTCCCTCACGGTAACGTGTCTTCAGGTCCTCGACCTCGTCCCGATCAGGGTTGAACTCGTCGTGATAGATGAACACGGGGTTGCCTTCCACCCGGCCCGGGATGTCCGCCCGCACACGGTTCGGGTCGGTGTACATCCGCATCACCAGACGGTTCACCGTCGCCTCGTCGTCGGACAGCAGGATGGCGTTGCCCAACGACTTCGACATCTTCTGCTTCCCGTCGATGCCGGGCAGGACCTCTACGTCCGCCACCAGCGGCTCCGGCTCGGGGAAGACCGCACCGTATAGATAGTTGAACCTGCGGGCAATCTCCCGCGTTATCTCCACGTGGGACAGGTTGTCCCGGCCAACGGGAACAACGTGGGCCCGGGGCAGGAGGATGTCCGCCGCCTGCAGGACCGGATACCCCACCAGCCCGAAGGGCATGACCTCCAGCTCCGCTGCCTGGGCCATGTCCTTTATGGTGGGCAGCCGCTCCAGCCGGGGGAGCGTCACCAGCATGCCGAGATACAGGTTCAGCTCAGCCGTCTCCGGCACGGCGGACTGGACGAAGATGCGACTCCGCTCCGGATCGATCCCCAGCGCCAGGTAGTCGAGCACCATGTCGTGGATCATGGCCGGCACCTCCGCCAGCCTCTCCTTCTCCGGGCGGGTCGTCAGGGTGTGCAGGTCGGCAATGATGAAGAAGCAGTCCATCTCCTGCTGGAGCAGCACCCGGTTCCGGATGCTGCCGATCCAGTGCCCCAGATGTAGCCGGCCTGTCGGCCGATCCCCGGTCAACACACGTTTCCGCTCCACTACGTCTCCTCCCTCCACGCACGGTCCCTTACCGGCGACCGCGCGACCTCTCGATATTTGGTCAGGACTCTGTCCGGATCGGCGTGGCCCGGGCCCAGAGCTCGGTCCATTCCTCTTCCCGCAACACTCCCAGCAAGCCCGCCGGGATCAGCGCCTCCCGCACGGGCTCGTCAGTGGCATCGGCGCGGAAGAAGTGGACGGCCACCAGGCGGGCGGTGCCGAGCTTCCCGGTCCCGTAGCACCCCGCCCCTGCCGGCCGCGCCAGCCACGTCGTGCCCTCCACCTCGAACCGCGCCTCCCCAGCCGGAGCGCCCCCGACTGCCCCCTCACCTTCCAGGTGAGCCTCCTCGGCCCGTACCGGTGCCGGCCTGGGGCTCCGCCGACTCCCGCGCCTCAAGGGTCGCCCTCCAGGTCGTCCCGCAGGACATCCACGTACAGGGACTCGTCCTCCCGGAGCCGGAGACGATGGAGCCGGACCCCCGGCGGCAACAGGCGTGAGATCCTGGGCCATGCCCACAACAGCAGGTTCTCGGTGGTCGGCACCAGGCCACCGGGACCGAACTCCGGCACGGCGTGGTTGATATGCTGATGGTCGAGCGGCCGGACCACCGCCTCCGCCAGTGCCGCATCGAGCTCGCCCAGGCCCACGCAGAAGCCTGTCTCCGGGTCCACGCGCCCGGCCACCGTCGCCTCGAGTATGTACGAATGCCCGTGACCGTGCGGGTTGGCGCACGCACCGAAGACCTCACGGTTGCGCTCCCCCGACCAGTCATCTCGCCAGTATCTATGGGCCGCGGCGAACGCCACTCGCCGCGTGAGGTAGGCCGTGTTCATCATGGAAGAAGCTAGGCGGCCCCGGCGACACAGTCCAGTGTCCGGTCTGGGCGAGGGCGCAGAAATTGCCTTCGTATTGGTATATGTCGAGCGGCAACGTCCGCCAAGGTGGCGCGGCCGAAACGCACCCGGAGCAGCAGTTATGGCGGAAGCGAACACCGGCAACACCCCCCTCCCCGAACCCGCGACGATCCTCGTGGCGGAGGACCACCCGGACAGTCGTGAGGCCATGGGCGCACTGCTCAAGGCCTTCGGTTTCCAGGTACTCCTTGCCGTGGACGGAGTCGAGGCCATCGATCTCGCCCGCCGGAACGTGCCTGACCTCATCCTCATGGACATAATGATGCCGACACTCGATGGCCTCGAGGCCACCCGTCGGCTGAGAGACTTTCCCGAAACCCGCCGGATCCCCATAATCACCCTCACGGCGCTCGATCAGGCTCGTGACAAGGCGCTCGATGCCGGAGCCAACGACTTCCTGGCGAAGCCCATCAACTCACGGACGCTGTTCCAACTACTTGACACCTGGCTGACCGGCTGACATGACGGAGCCCTGGTACTACCAAGAGGCAGAGACGCCCAGCCAATTCCCCTGGCCGCCACCGGAGAACGGGCCGGTCCTGGCCGCTTTCGGCGACACGTGGAGATCGGCGACCTTCGAGCCGACCTCGTTGTTCGCCCGGATACCCCATGAGGGAGGTAGCGGCCCCGCCGTTCTGTACTACCTCATCCTGGGGATACTGCTGGCCGGCGCGAACCTCTTCTGGGAGACACTGACGGGAGGGCGGGAAACGGGTCTCGCGCCAGGAGCAGAGTTCCAGCCCGTGATGTTCTTCCTGCTCTCCCCGATCCTGCTCCTGCTGGGACTGGTGATCTCGGCAGCGGTGATCCACGTCATGCTGCTACTGGTCCGCGGCGCGACGCACTCCTTCGGCACCAGCCTCCGGGTGCTGTGCTACGCTTACAGCCCCATGATCTTCGGTGTCATTCCTCTGCTCGGGACCGTGGTCGGCGGGGTGTGGATGCTGGTGATCACCGTGCTGGGACTGGCCGCGGCCCACGAGACGGAACGCTGGAAGGCGGCACTGGCGGTCTTGCTGCCATTCCTGCTGGCCCTGGGCCTGCTCATGGTGGCCATCATGATGCTGATAGCCGCCGGTGCGCTCATCCTGCCCTGAGGCCCCACTCCAGGGCAGAGCGATCAGGCCGCGGGCAGCTCCAGGCTTGACAGGTCCCTGGACGGCATTTCGCCGGACGCCTCCAGCTCATCGGCCAGGCGCGGCTTGATTGCGCGGAGGACCTCCTCGCCGTAGAACATGCTTATGTACTTGGCCTGGACCGACGTGATGTGACGGACCGCCCAGACCAGCTCCACGTGGTTCGGCTCTGACGGCACCGCCAGCAGCTTCATCCCCACCTCGCTGGGCAGGCGGCTCCCCTTCCGGTTGTTGCAGGGCGAGCAGGCGCTGACAACGTTGCCCCAGTCGTTGGCGCCGCCACGGGAGATGGGCACGACGTGCTCCCGCGTCAGGAACTCACGGCCCTTGAACTCGGAGCGGTGGCGGCCACAGTACTGGCAGCGGTAGCGGTCGCGGGCGAACAGGAAGGTATTGGTGACCTGACGCCGGAACTTCCGCGGGACGTGGACATAGCTCACGAGCCGGATAACCACCGGGCAGGGTAGCACGGTGTGGGCGGATCGAAACACCCTCGCCTGGTCCACCTCGAGGATCTCCGCCTTCCGATCGATGACGAGTCGGAGTGCGCGTCGAAGAGGTAGGATGGTTAGGGGCTCGAACGAGGCGTTGAGCGCCAGACAACCCATGGTCGTTAACGGACCTCCTGCTTCGCTATGCGCGGCTGCGAGCCGGCCGCCGGGCGCCGCCCAACGGGATATGCCCGCCTCAGCCCGCTGTCCGCTCCGGCAAATTTAACGCCGGTCCTTAGAGCAGCGCCACCGGGTCACGGTCAATGATGATACGGGTTGGCGGCTTTCCTGTTCCGTACTCGTGGTGGAGGGTGCGGCAGACGGCGCCCAGTTGCTGGGCGCTGGGGCTGCGCAGCAGGAAGTGCCAGCGCCAGCGTTCGCGGATCCGATCGATGGCGCAGGGGGCTGGACCCAGGAGCTGGATCTGGCTGGTCTGGAGGCGCCGGACGATGGCGGCGGCGGCGGCGGCCAGCTCCTCTGCCGACTCCTGCACCTTCAGCTCGTCGGTGCTGCTGACCACCACGTTGGCCAGCCGGTTATGCGGAGGGTATGGCGGATCAGCGCGCTGCTGGAGCTCGTGGTCCGCGTAGGTGACGTAGTCGTGGGACAGGGCGGCCCGGATGGCCAGGTTGTGGGGCAGCGAGGTCTGGATGATGACCTGACCGGGCCAGTCTCCCCGTCCAGCGCGCCCCGCCACCTGGGTGAGCAGCTGGAACGTCCGCTCGCTGGCGCGGAAGTCGGGCAGGTTGAGGCCCACATCGGCGTTGATGACACCCACCAGCGTTACGTGGTGGAAGTCGAGCCCCTTCGCGATCATCTGGGTGCCCAGGAGGATATCGATCTCCCGTCGACCGACCCGGTCCAGGATCTGGTGGTGTGCCCACCGTCCGGAGGTGGTGTCCACGTCCATGCGTGCGACGCTGGCGGCGGGGAACGTCTCTGTCACGATGCGCTCGACCTGCTCGGTCCCGAGCCCGCGGAACGACAGGTTCTCTTCGCCGCACTGGGAGCACTGGCGGGGCGGTGCCTCGTCATGGAAGCAGTAGTGGCAGATCAGCCGGCGCCGGGTCCGGTGGTAGGTGAGGGATACGTTGCAACGGCCGCATTGCCACACGTGGCCGCAGGCCCTGCACTGGACGAAGCTGGCATAGCCGCGGCGGTTGAGCAGGAGGATGACCTGCTCTTGCCGGTCCAGGCGCTCGTGTACCGCGTCCCGCAGCCGATCCGAGAGGACCAGCGCACCCTGGTCGGTGGTGGCGCCACGCTCCTCCCGGCTGGCCCGTTCCGTGCGCAGGTCCACGACCTCCACGTCGGGTAGTGGTCGACCTTCGACACGGGCGGGGAGCTCGAGGAGCGTGTACTTCCCCCGTCGCGTGTTCGCCCAACTCTCCAGGGCCGGTGTGGCGCTGCCCAGAACGCAGACGGCGCCCGCCATCCTGGCGCGCATGATGGCCACCTCCCTGGCGTGGTACCGGGGCGCCTCGCCCTGCTTGTAGCTGGACTCGTGCTCCTCGTCCACCACGATGCCACCCAGGTTCCGGACCGGTGCGAACACAGCTGACCTGGCGCCCACGGCGATGCGTCGGGTCCCGGCCCGCAGCATCCGCCACGCGTCGTAGCGTTCGCCTTCGGATAGCGCGGAATGGAGCACGGCCACGTCGTCGCCGAAGCGGGCCCGGAACCGATCGACCGTCTGGGGCGTGAGGGCGATCTCCGGCACCAGCACAATGGCGCCTCGCCCCTGGTTCCGGACCAGCTCATCCAGGAGCTCGATGTACACGCGCGTCTTACCCGATCCGGTGACGCCCCGCAGCAGGAACGTACCGCCCGCGCCCCGGGCCGCCGACAGCAGGGGGGCCAGTACATGCTCCTGGCCGGGGGTCAGTGCGGGCCTCACTCCCTCCGACGCCGGCATGCCGGCGAAAGGGTCCCGCTCCACCTCTTCGTCCACCACGTCGGCCACCCCGCGATCCACCAAGCCCCGCACCACGCTACGGGAGAACCGTTGCTCGGTGAGGGAGGCCAGGGCCGCCGCCCCGCCCGCCGCCTCCACGAACTCGTAACACTCACGCTGGCGAGTGGCGTTGCCGAACAGCTCGTCCCGCAGGGTGAGGGTGGGCAGGTCACGGGTGAGGCGCAGGACGCGACGGGTCCTCACCCGGTCGGCGCCCGCCACGGCCATGGGGTTGGGGAGGGCCGTGCGGAGGACCATGCCCAGGGAGGACAGGTAGTAGTCGGCGACCCAGCGGGCCAGGCGCAGGAGCTCGCCGTCGGCGCTGGGCGTCTCCTCCAGGACCCGGTGGACGGTCCGGATCTCCGTCGCCTCCGGCTGGTCCGATGGCCCCAGGACCCAGCCGACCAGCCGCCTCGGCCCGAAGGGCACTTCGACCCGGGTCCCCGGCTCCAGCGTCCGATCCACCGCATAGGTGAAGGTGCGAGGCATGGGCAGGGGCAGCGCGACCTCGACCAGCCCGCCGCCGGCGCCGCGGCCTGTCGGAGGCGCACGGGCAAGCGGTCCAGGCCCACCGCCCTCCGGTGAGGGTCTGCCCCGGCCCGTCACAGGTCCACAGCCACGAAGTCGTAGGGCGGCCAGGGCCCAGTGACGTCCAGACTCAGCTCGGGATGGGCCAACCCCAGGTCGTCGACCTCTTCGACGAACCTGATCCACCCGCCTCTGTCCACCAGGAAGGCGGCGCTCAACAGCCGCCCTTCCGCAGCCGGTAACGGGAGAGCCGCCCTGCCCAGGCTGCGGAGGTCGGTGTAGAGCTGCGTCGCCGTGGCCTGGGCCGCCTCGGAGTCGGTCTCGCCGGTGATGTGCAGGCGCATCTCCCAGTGGCCGTCCAGGAAGTCCAGTCCCTCTCCCAGCGCCACGTACTGGTCCTCCAGGAACCGGAGCAGGGCGCGTCGGCCCCGGAACACCAGTCCGAAGGGCAGCGGCAGCACCGTGGTCTGCCGCATCACACTGTCCATGACTCGCTGATGATCGGCGGCCTCGTCCCGGCCCCTGCCGGGAGCGGCGAACGGGACCGGCCTAACCAGGGCCACCAGATCCTGGTAGCGCACAGTGGTGAGCGGACGGTCCAGGCCCGACCATGATTGCCGGGCCGGGGGCCGGGTCACCCCGTAGACGTAGAGCCCGTCCCGGGAAGAGCCCCCTTCTGATCGGGTCTCGGCCCACATGGCTCTAGAAGGGTGATCGGGTCGAGGGGTTAGCTGCCTGCTCACCGTTCCGGTCGACGACCCGGCCCCGGATCACCACTATCCCCAGCACCCGCTCCTGGTTCAGGAGCCGGCGCAGCTCCCGCTCCCGGGACAGCACGGCCCGCACCCCGGGCCAGCCCCACCGGCGCCATGCCCGGGGCAGCAGGAGCAGCTTGCCCCGTAACGTGAACAGCGCCTCGAGCCCGCCCAGGACCGGCAGACGACGCGCGGCCGCACTGTCATCCGACCAGTCCTCCACCTGCAGGTCGGCGACGCCTGCTTCCCGCAGCATCTGCCGCCACTCGACCACCATGCGGGGGCGGATGCCCAGCCTCTTCACCAGCGCCTCGCGCCGTGATCGGTCCAGAGGGTTGAGCCAGACCAGCTGGATCAGGACGATCATGCCTCCGGACCGCGTGACGCGGACCAACTCTCCCAGCACCTTCGCCGGGTCCGGGGCCGCCGCCAGCTCGATCTCCGCCACCGCCAGGTCGAACACCTGGTCCTGGTACGGCAGGTCGTGGAGCGGCGCCTCTTCGAACTGGAGACGCGAGTTCAGGCCCTCGGCCTTGGCCCGGTCCGTGGCCACGGCAACCATCTGGGCATCGGGATCGGCACCCGCACCGGATGCGCCGCTGGCCTCCGCAACGAACCGGACGCTCTTGCCACGGCCGCTGGGGACCAGCAGGAATTCGGATTCGGGGGTCAGCGCCGCGAGCCGGACGACGGATCGATAGAGGGACTCGCCGCTGGCCGGGAAGGCCATCCGGGTGCTGAGTCGAGTCAATCCGACAGCCGACGGGGTGCGCCGCTCAAGGGCCCCCAAGCTCAATTCGGGCATCTGTGAATGTGATCCACTCGCGCCGGCTGGTCAATCGGCGGCGGCCGGGAGGCGTGCCAGGGCACGGACCGTCTGGACCACACCCTCGGCCAGCCGGAGAGGCACGTAGCCCCCTTCCAGCACGACCGCCACGCGGCCTGAAGCCGGTCCGGCCGCGTCCATGACCAGACGCGTCATCAGATGCATGTCCGGCGGCTCGAGGCACAACCCGCCCAACGGGTCGCCCGCCAGCAGATCGTATCCCGCCGACACCAGGACCAGGTCCGGCACGATGGTATCCGCCGCCTCCGCCACCGCCTCCTCGTAGACCGTCAGGTAGTAGTCCCGCTCGACGCCATGCGGGAACGTTATGTTGCGGGTAGTGCCCCGCCCCGGTCCGTACCCCCGTTGGTGCGGGTGGCCGGTGCCCGGGTAGTGGCCCGCCAGGTGCAGCGACAGGTAATAGACGCTCCCGTCATCGTAGAAGACGTCCTGGGTCCCGTTGCCGTGGTGCACGTCCCAGTCCACTATCAACACCCGCTCGACGCCCGCCTCAGCCTGCGCCCAGCGCGCCGCGACCGCCACGTTGTTGAACAGGCAGAACCCCATCGCCCGATCGGGCGTGGCGTGGTGTCCGGGCGGCCGGGTGATGGCGAACGCCGTCTCCGCCTGGCCGGCCAGCGCCAGGCGCACGCCGTGGATCGCGGCGCCCGCCGCGCCCACTGCAGCATCCCAGGAGGCACCGGAGACCACTGTATCCATGGTCAGGTTCAGGGATCGACCCTTCTCCCCGGCCAGCGCCACGGCCTCCCGCACCCGTTCCACGTGCGCCGGCGAGTGGACCCTGAGCAGGTCCCCTTCGCCGGCAGCTGGGGCCTCGACCTGGAGCGCTCGATCCAGGAGATCCGGCATCTGGGCGTGGAGCCCCTTCATGATGGCCGGCAGACGCCCCTGATGCTCCGGATGGCTCCAGCCGGTGTCATGCAGGGCGCAGTCCCCGTTCGACACGATGGCGGTCGGCACTGTCATTGGTCGGTCCGGATCATCGTAGCTATCTCCTCGTGGTCCATCCCCGGACGGCTGCCGCCCACCGACACGCGGACCCTTCCCGTCTGCCCGCCACGCTCCTGCTCGACCGTGAGAGTAGACGGGGCCGGACCGCGGCGGCAAGCCCGGGCGGCCGGAAACGCTGGCGCGAACGGTCCCGTGCTGCCAGGATTACCCCATGATACACCTTCGGCCCCGACGAAGGGGGGACACATGCGCTCATTCACGATCACTACCGGCCTGCTCGCCCTGATGCTCATCCCCTGCACAGCCGCATCGGCTGCCGGTCAGGAGCTTCGCCCCGTGCCCGGCCTGGACCTCGCCGCCGAACGCCTGGAGGCGGACCTGGTCGCCGATCACGGCCAGGCTATACTGCCACGGCTCCGTCGCGGGCTGGACCAGGTGGCCGCCTTGTGGCGGCCTGAGGACGGCGACGCCGGTGCCTTCGAGGCCTTCGTCCGCGCCCACTTCGTCGCCGAGCAACACCAGCGCGAGGACATGTTCCACCGGTTCGAGACGGTCTTCGAGCAGCTGAACGGGCTCATGCTCGAGGCGGTCCGCCAGCTCAGGATGCACACGGACGTGGAGCGCGGCGAGATCCTGCCCTTCGACCGGCTGCTCGCCGCCTACAATCCATCGGCCCACCTGAGCTCCGACCTCTTCGACAACAAGGTGGCCTTCGTGGTCCTGCTCAACTTCCCCCTCACCACCCTGGATGAGCGGATCGCCGGCGCCGAGTCCTGGTCGCGGCGAGAGTGGGCGGAGGCCAGGCTGGTCCAGAGGTTCGGGCGGCGGGTGCCCGCCGAGGTCAGCCAGGCCGTCTCCCGGGCCAGCGCCGACTCGGACGCCTACATCACGGGCTACAACATCTGGATGCACCACCTGGTCGACGATCAGGGCCAGCGCCTGTTCCCCGCTGGGATGCGGCTCATCTCCCATTGGAATCTGCGAGATGAGATCAGAGCGTCCTACGCGCACGCGGAGCCCCTGGCCCGGCAGCGGATGATCCAGAGGGTCATGGAGCGCATCGTGGACCAGACCATACCAGCAGCGGTCATCGACGACCCGCGCGTGGACTGGAACCCGTTCACGAACCAGGTGTCGCCCACGACAGCCGTGGATTACGACCCCGCCCGGTACCCGCCGCTCACCGACCGGCCCTCGGCCGACCGGGAGCCGGACGTCCGGTACCAGCAGCTGCTGGCCAACTTCCACGCTGCCCGCCTCGTGGACCCACACTCGCCGAACGCCCCCACCGCCATCGCCCGGGCTTTCGACGAAGGGCGGGAGATCTCCGAGGAGAGGGTGAGGGCCATCTTCGAGTCGGTCCTGACATCGCCGGTGGTGGCCAGGACTGCTCGGCTCATCGAGGCACGGCTGGGCAGACCGCTGGAGCCCTTCGACATCTGGTACAACGGGTTCCGACCCAGGGGCGCACACAGCCAGGAGGAGCTGGACCGGATCGTGGCGGAGAGGTACCCCGACGCCTCCGCCTTCCATGCCGACCTCCCCCGTATCCTGGAGGCCCTGGACTTCGACCCGGAGACAGCCCGGTTCCTGGCGGACCACATCGAGGTCCACCCATCACGGGGGGCGGGCCACGCCTGGGGCGGCGGGCGGCGGGGCGACGCCGCCTTCCTCAGGACCCGGATCGAGGAGGGCGGAATGGACTACATGGGCTACAACATCGGCATCCACGAGCTGGGCCACAACGTGGAGCAGGTCCTGTCCATGAACCGCGTCGACCACACCCTGCTCTCCGGCGTGCCTAACAACGCGTTCACCGAGGCCATCGCCTTCGTCTTCCAGGCCCGGGACCTGGAGCTGCTGGGCCTGGCCGAAAGGGACGCCGAGGCCGAGGCCCTTGACGTACTGGCAACCTTCTGGAACACCTTCGAGATCGCCGGCGTCTCACTGGTGGACGTGGACGTCTGGCACTGGATGTACCAGAACCCGGACGCCACCCCCGCCCAGCTCAGGGAGGCGACCCTCCGCATCGCCCGGGACGTCTGGAACCGGTACTACGCCCCGGTCTTCGGGCAACAGGACTCGCCGCTGCTCGGCATCTACTCCCACATGATCAGCTATCCCCTGTACCTGGCGGATTATCCCCTGGGCCACATGATCGCCCTCCAGATCCGGCAGCAGATGGACCGCGCCAGCACGGTAGGACCCGAGGTCGTGCGCATGGCGGTCACCGGGAACGTGCTGCCGGACCTGTGGATGCAGCAGGCGACAGGAGCCCCCGTGGGGGCGGAGGCGCTACTGGCGGCCACTGAGGTGGCGCTGGACCGGTTCTGAGCCCGGCTCCACAGGACGTGGCCCGGGCCGCGGGACCGCCCGGGCCGCGGGACCGCCCATCCCTGCTGGCACAGCCCCGCCGACCTCTCGCCACCACCTGCGACGATGTCCACCGCGCGGAGGGGTTCGTCAGGCAGCGTCGAGGGGTGGCAAAATTGCAGATATCGTGCATCTTGCAACGCCGCCCCGGCCCTGGCAGCATCGGTCGCCTGAGCGGTAACCGTCGGCGCTGTAGCCACTTACCGCCTTTCCAGGCCGACCCTCGCCACCGGGCACGCCTTTCGCCGCCGTCACCGTTGACAGCATTCTCGCCGGATTCCTGACCGGCGTCCTGGCAGACGAGGTAGCAATGGCGACCAACGGGCTCATACTGATAGTGGATCCGCACCGGGAGACCCGGGAGATGTACGGTGACTACTTCCGCTACCACGGCTACGCTGTGGCGGAGGCAGCCACCAGCCCGGAGGCCCTTTTCCTGGCCGCCGAGCTGGAGCCGGAGCTGGTGGTCACGGAGCTGTCCGATGAGCCCGAATGGCTGGCAGCGGTGCGGGCCATTCGCCGGCCGGGGAGGAGTCGTCCGCCCGCGGTGATCGCCTGCTCCAATAGCATCGACCGGCGGTGGCCGGGCGCGCCGCCGGGGGTGGACGTGGACCGGGCCCTGCCGAAGCCCACTTCGCCACGGGCCCTGCTCCAGGTGGTCCGTCAGCTGCTCGGCGCCGGGACGATGGACGCGGCGCTGCTGGCGCTGTGACCGAACCGTCGCCGCGCGCGGCGACCTGATCCCCGAGATATGGGGGCCTCCTCTCCCTGCATCCGCAGGGGGCCGGCCACCCCACACTGTCATCGCTCCTTGCTACCGGCTGGCTCGGGTCGCATCCTGCTGGACACACGACCCATATCCGGAGGTAGCATGTTGAGGAAGACCGCGGCGGTGCTGGTCACAATGCTGCTTGCCGCCTGCGCGGCGGCGCCGTCCGATGCCGACATACTCGCCCGTGCCCAGCAGATCCACGAAGGGCTGATCACGATAGATACGCACGTCGACATACCGCCCAACTTCGCCACGGACCAGGTGGACCCGGGTGTCCGCGGCCCCTTCCAGGTGGACCTGCCGAAGATGCGTGAGGGCGGCCTGGACGCTGCCTTCTTCGTGGCCTACGTGCCGCAGACGCCTCGTACGGCGGCGAACCGGCGCCAGGCCCAGGAGCGGGCGCTGAGGAAGATGGCAGGGATCCGTCGCATGACGTACGATCTGTATCCCGATCAGATCGAGCTGGCGTACAGCGCCGCCGACGTGGAGCGGATCCACGCCAGCGGCAAGCTGGCGGCGGTCATCAGCATCGAGAACGGCTACGCCCTGGGCGGTGACCTGGGCATGCTCGAGAAGTACTACGAGCTGGGCGTTCGGTCCGCCGGCCTGACCCACAGCGGCCACAACGACCTGGCCGACTCCAGCAACCCGAGGGGCGGGCCGGACGAGGAGCATGGCGGCCTGAGCGAGCTCGGCCGGGAGTATGTGCGGGCCATGAACAGACTGGGCATCATCGTGGACGTGTCCCACGCCTCGAAGAACGCCACCCTCCAGACCCTGGAGCTCTCCCGCGCGCCGGTCATCGCGTCACACTCCGCCGTGCACGCGCTGTCGCCCGTGCCCCGTGCCATGGACGACGAGCAGCTGCTGGCCCTCAAGGAGAACGGCGGGGTGATCCATATCATCGCCCACACGAACCACCTGCGTCCAGCGGACCCGGAGCGGCGCCAGGCGATACTCGAGGCCCGGGAGCGGTTCGGCGTCACCGGCGCCTCCGGAGTGGGCGACGTGTCGAGGGCAGCCCAGCAGGGCTACCTGGCCGCCATGGAGGAGATCAACGAGCGCTGGCCCGGCGCCACCGTGCAGGACCTGGCGGACCACATCGACTACGCCGTGGACCTGATCGGCGTGGCCCACGTGGGCATCGGCTCCGACTTCGACGGCGGCGGCGGCATCCGCGGGTTCAACGACGCCAGCGAGAGCCTGAACGTGACGGTCGAGCTGGTGCGGCGGGGCTACGGCGAGGAAGAGATCAGGAAGATCTGGGGCGAGAACCTGCTCCGGGTCTGGCGCCAGGTCGAGCAGGTGGCCGGGGAGGCCCAGGCCCGGGAGGACGCCGGGGCCGCCGAATAGCTCTTGCACTTCGTGTGACGGATTCTCACACTTAACCCGACCGCGGACGTGGAGCCTCTGTCCCGTTCGCGGTCGTGGTCTTGTCTCGATATGGCCGCGCTCGGCCTGGCCGCGCGTGTGATCGTCCCGCGACGCCCTTTGACGGCACAGGATCCCGATGACGAAGAGCAACGAAGCCGGACACCCCCCCTTGTCGCTGACTCTGGCCACGACTCTGGCCACGACTCTGGCGATCGCCGCGGCGGTGACGCCCGCGACCCTCTGCGCCCAGTACGTGAGCGTGCCCCCGCCCGCGGCCTATGCCCTCCAGGACGTGACGGTGGTGCATGCCGACGGGCGTCGCCAGGAAGGTGTCACCCTGGTGGTGCGCGGCCGGTTGATCGAGGCGCTGGGCCGGGACGTGCAGGTACCGGCCGACGCCCGGCTCCTGGAAGGAGATTCGCTGGTGGTCTACCCCGGGCTGGTCGACGGTGACGGCCGCTCGGCCCACGAGTTCCCCCGCGCCGAGGTGGACCCCCGGACCATCGAGATCTGGAACGCGCCCCGCTCGCTCCAGGGCTTCATGCCGTCGCGGCGGGTGGTGAGCCATCTGACCTCCGACGGCGACGCCCTGGCCCCCCAGCGCCGTGCGGGGCTGGTGGCGGCGGCGGTCCATCCCACCGGCGCCATGATGCCGGGCCGCGGCGCGCTGCTCCTGTACCGGCAGGCCGCGACGCCGCAGCAGCTGGTCATCGAGCCGGTGCTGGGGCCGCGGTTCGAGTTCCGTGGCGGCCCGGGCGTCTACCCCAGCACCCTCTTCGGCGTCACCGCGTTCATGCGCCAGGCCTTCGAGGACGCCCGGCACCGGAGCCTGATCTCCGAGGCCCACGCCCGGGACCCCAGGGGCCTGACCATCCCGGACCACGACGCGGACTATGCCGTGCTCCAGCAGGTGCAGGCAGGAGACCTGCCCGTCTTCTTCCGGGCCAACGGCGCCACGGACATCCTGCGGGCGCTGGGCCTGGCGGCGGAATACGGGTTCAGGCCCATCGTCGTGGGCGGACACGAGGCCTGGAAGGTGGCGGACCTGCTCAGGCAGCGGAACGTGCCCGTGCTGGTGGACGTGGACTTCCCCGAGCCCGTGCGCTGGCACCCCGCCGACGACGAGGACGGGCAGGAGCCCCTCGACGCGGCGGCGGAGCGAGAGAAGCTGGACCTGGAGGCCCGCTACGCCAACGCCGCGCGCCTGGCGGAGGCGGGCATCGCATTCGCCCTGACCAGCGGCGGCAGCGGTGAGCTGCTCAGGGGCGCCCGGAAGGCAGTCGAGTACGGACTCTCCGCCGACGCCGCGCTGGCTGCCCTGACGTCGTCGCCCGCAACCATCCTGGGCGTGCCCCACCTGGTCCGGATCGAGGCGGGGATGCCCGCCACCTTCATCGTGACCAGCGGGCCCCTGTTCCACGACGAGACGGAGATCCTCCACACCTTCGTGGAAGGTCTCCGCGAGGAGGGCAGCCCACCCGGGGTGGCGCCCGGGGAGGCGGAGGAGGCCGTGGACTTCGCCGGCGAGTGGGACATGCGACTCGTAATAGGCGGTCAGACCATGACCGCCATCCTCAACATCGAGCAGGACGGCGCCACGTTCGTCGGGTCTATGAGCATGATGGGCGAGCGGCTGCCCCTGCGGGATGGGGTGATCGACGTGGACCAGATCAGCACGTCGGTCGTGGTGCAGCAGGCCGGCCAGACCATGACCATCCGGATCAGCGGCCGGGTGGACGGCGACCGGGCTTCGGGCCAGGCGGAGGCCGGACCCCTCGGCGTCGCCCAGTGGACAGCGACAAGGCGGAGCCCGGGAGGTGGACGATGATCGCCATTGACATGAAGCGAGCCGGACAGGCTCTGACGCAGCCGGCAGCGTTGGGCGCGGCGAAGACGGTGTTGCTCACCGCCCTCACCGCCCTCGCCACCCTCGCCACCCTGGCCGCGGCGGTGCCCGGACCGGTGGCGGCTCAGGCCAGGGCACCGGCCTCCGCCCGGGCCGAGGCACCGGCGGCGGGCCAGTCGTCACTTGACGGCGGCGCCCTGGCAGCCAGGGGCGCCAGCTTCCGGCCGCAGATAGCCGAGGGCGAGGTGGACGTGCCACGGGGCTCCATCCTCATCCGCGGCCTGGACACCGTCTGGACGGCGGCGGGAGAGACGCTCACCGATACCGACATCCTGATCAGGGACGGCGTGATCCGGCAGATCGGCCGGAACCTCTCGGCGCCCCGGGGCGTGACGGTGCTGGACGGCTCCGGCTACACCGCCATCCCCGGGTTCGTGGACGAGCACTCGCACATCGCCATGACCACGTACAACGAGTGCACATCGCCCATCGTGCCGGAGACCCGGGTCATCGATCAGCTCAACCCGGACGATTTCGGGATCTTCCGGGCCCTCACCGGCGGCGTCACCACGGCGCAGGTCCTCCACGGGAGCTGCAACCTGATCGGCGCCCAGAGCGCCATCATCAAGCCGCGCTGGGGCTTGACGCACCCGGAGCAGTTCCTGGTCCAGGGCGCGCCCCAGACGGTGAAGTTCGCCCTGGGCGAGAACGTGACCCGCAAGGCCTGGAGCGACGACGGGCCCCAGCGCTACCCCCTGTCCCGCCAGGGCGTCGAGGCCCTCTACATCCAGGCCTTCGAGGCGGCCCAGGCCTACCGCGACGAGTGGGAGCGGTACCGGCAGAGCCCCCGGTCCTTCCGCGTCCCGCCCCGCCGGGACCAGCGCCTCGAGGCGCTGGTCGACATCATGGAGGGCAGGCTCCGAATCCATGCCCACTCCTACCGCGCCGACGAGATCCTCATGCTCATCGACGTGGCGGAGCGGTTCGGCTTCCTGATCGACTGCTTCACCCACGTCCTCGAGGGCTACCGGGTGGCCGCCGAGATGGCTGAGCACGGCGCCTGCGGCTCCACCTTCTCCGACTGGTGGCACTTCAAGCTGGAGGCCTTCGACGCCACGCCCTACAACGCGGCCATCATGCACGCTCAGGGCGTCCACACCAGCCTGAACTCCGACAGTGAGCGGCTCCAGACCTTCGCCACCTACGAGATCATGAAGCCGGTCAAGTACGGTGACGTGCCGAAGGAGGAGGCGCTGCGCATGTACACCCTCTACCCCGCCCAGCAGCTCCTCATCGATGACAAGGTCGGCTCCATCCAGGTGGGCAAGCACGGCGACATCGTGCTCCTGAGCGGCGACCCCTTCGACGTCGACACCCGCGTCGAGAAGACCATCATGGACGGCCTGGTATACTGGGAGCGGGAGCGGGAAGCCGACTACCGACGGACGCCCATGCGGACCCTGGCCACTGTCCAGGCCGCTCCGGCGACGACCGCCACCGCCACGACCGGAACGGCCACTCCATCGGCCGGCCCAGTGGTCAGTCCGTCGTTGGCCGCCCGGTCCGGTCAGGCGCCCCGGGTCGCCTGGGCCGGAGACCGGCGCCTCACGGACCCGGCGCTGCCCCCCGCAACCGGCACCTTCGCGCTCGTGGGCGCCACCATCCATCCGGGTGACGGGCCGTCCATCGAGAACGGCGTGGTAGTGGTCCGGGATGGCCGGATCGCCCACGTGGGCACGGCCGGCCAGGTCACCATCCCCGGCGACGCCGAACGGATCGACGTCGCCGGCCAGCACCTGTTCCCGGGCATGACCGACCTCTCCACAGGGCTCGGACTCATCGAGGTGGGACAGGTCCCGGCAGCCACGGACCAGCGGGAGGTGGGCGACTTCAATCCGCACCTCCGGGCCATGATCGGGCTCCAGCCCCACTCCGTGACGTACAATGTGGCCCGGGCCAACGGCATCACCAGTGTCCTCACCCACCAGCGCGGCAGCGCCATACCCGGCGCGGCGTCCCTGCTCCAGCTACGGGGTGACACGCCCAGGCGCATGTCCCTGGCGGACCGGGCAGCCATGGTGATCTACTTCCCCCGCCCCGATGGCAACGAGTGGGACGAGCCGGAGCTGAAGGGCGACGCGGTGGACGCGCTGGTAAGACTGTTCGAGCGGGCCCAGGCCTTCACCCGCCACGCAGCCACCAGGGACCGGCCGGACCAGCCCTTCGAGGCACAGGTGCACGGTGGCGAGAGACTCATGCTCGAAGCCATGGCGCCCGTCCTGTCAGGCGACTTGCCCGCCCTCTTCCACCTGGACCGGGAACGCCAGATCCGGACCCTGCTCCTGCTGCTGGACCGGTTCCCCGCCGTCCGGCCAGTCATCGTGGGCGGAGAGCACGCCCACCGTCTGGCTGACGAGCTGGGCCGCCGCGGTATCCCCGTCGTCCTCAGCACCGGCCTGGACGTTACCGGCGACCGTGACGACCCCCACGACGCCGGCTGGCGGAACGCCGCCATCCTCCACCAGGCAGGCGTGCCTGTCGCCTTCACCACCCGCAGCGTGGCCGACGTGCGGAACCTGCCATACCTGGCCGCCAGGCACCGGGCCTACGGCCTGCCAGGGGACGTGGCCCTGCGGGGCCTGACCCTCGCGCCAGCCGAGATCATGGGGCTGGGCACCGAGATGGGCAGCATCACACCAGGCAAACGGGCCGACCTGGTCCTGGCAGACGGGGACATCCTCCAGATCACCACCCGCGTGCAGCGGATGTGGATAGCCGGCGAGGAGGTCGACCCCCACGACAACAAGCACCGGCATCTGTATGAGCAGTTCTTGAACAGACGTTGATGGAGACCTCGGACATGGCCTTGACCGCACCTGGAGGCGGCGCTGAGCGGGCGCGTCCCACGAGAGCGCGAACAGGGAGGCCGCTGTTCGAGACTCGAGGTTCGTGGGCGGGAGCGGAATGCCGATGACGATGGCCCGGGACGAGAGTCGCGCTCTCGCCCCGGGCCCTGGCTTGTCAGGTGGCATACTGCCTCCTGGACCCGGTCAGCGTTTGGCGACGGGCTCCTGGGTCCCGGCCCCCGTCACCACCGCGTCTGACGCGCCGTCTCTGCCCGGGTACGCCCTCGCGAAGAGGGTCAGGGGGTCCTGGGCGACGACGTTGCCGCCCGGAGCACCGGCCTGAATGGGCATTGTCAGCGGCCCGCGCCAGCGCTGGTACTTGAAGGATTATCATCCTGGGCCGGGCGCGCAAGAGTTTTCGGGCCGTGACACTTTCGGGCCAGGACTCACCCCGGGACCATCCCATTGACCGTATCTCCGGCTGGATCCATCATGAACGGCAACGCTTCCTGAACGCCGTGCCGCCATGATCACTCTGTGCCTCACCGGCGACGTCATGCTCGGCCGGGGCGTCGACCAGATCCTCCCCCACCCTTCCGACCCGGCCCTGCACGAGCGATACGTCCGCTCCGCCCTGGACTACGTGGAGCTGGCGGAACGGGCCAATGGCCCCATCAGCCGACCCGTCGACTACCACTATGTGTGGGGCCGCGCGCTCCCGGTGCTCCAGGAGCTGGCGCCGGCGCCCCTGATCATCAATCTCGAGACCAGCATCACCACGAGCGATGCTGCCCTGCCCAAGGGGATCAACTACAGGATGCACCCCGCCAACGAGCCGGTCCTGGAGGCAGGACGTGTCGACGCCTGCGTCCTGGCCAACAACCACGTGCTTGACTGGGGACCGGAAGGCCTGCTCGAGACGCTGGCCGCCCTGGAGGGTGCCGGGATCCCGCCGGTTGGCGCGGGCCGGGACCTGGACGCAGCCCGGGCACCGGTGGCTCTGGAGGCGGGAGCCGGGAGCCGGATCCTGCTCTTCGCTTTCGGGCTGAGCGACAGCGGCATCCCGCCAGGCTGGGCCGCGGCACCCCACCGGCCGGGCGTCAGCCTGCTCCCCGATGCGGCCGCCCGCAGCATGGCGGAGCGGGCCGCCGCCATGGCCGCGCCCATCGTCGCCCTGAAGCAGCCCGGCGATGTCGTGGTCGCTTCCGTCCACTGGGGCTCGAACTGGGGCTATGCCATCCCCCGGAGACACCGGCTCATCGCCCACACCCTGGTGGACGCGGGCGTCGACCTGGTCCACGGCCACTCCTCCCATCATCCCAGGGCCGGAGAAGTCTACCGGGACCGGCTCATCCTGTACGGCTGCGGAGACTTCCTGGACGACTACGAGGGGATCAGCGGCTACGAGGAGTTCCGGGACGACCTGGTCGTCCTCTACCTGCCCGCCGTCGATCCGGACAGCGGCAAGCTCATGGGACTGGACATGAGGCCCTTCCGGATCAGGAAGATGCGCCTCGAGGACCCGTCCACCCGGGAGGTGGAATGGCTCCGCGCCACCCTCGACCGTGAGTTCGGACGGTTCGGCGCCGCTGTGGTGGGAAGCGACCGGGAGCCGATGCTGCGGCTCCGCCCCCCCGCTTCGGATTCGTGACGTCGCGCTAGCCACGGCGGGTGCTCTGACATCGGCCTGGCTTGTCCCGGCCTGGCGGTTGGTCTACGTTGCCAGCGGACCGAGCCGGTCCGGTGCCGGCAGGCCGCAGATACCCGAACCGTGCCGAGCGATGCGGAACCTCGCCCTGCTGTTGATCATGGCCGCCGCCGCGTGCGCGCCGGCCGCTCCTCGTGCTCCCGCACCCGAGGCCCCCTACGACCTGGTGATCGAGCGTGGCCGGATCGTGGACGGGACCGGCAACCCCTGGTTCTACGGCGATGTGGCGGTGCGGGGCGACCGCATCGCCCGTGTCGCCCCCGCCGGTCTCCTGGCGAACGCGCCGGCGACTGAGCGACTGGACGCCCGTGGCCGTGTCGTTGCCCCCGGCTTCATCGACGTGATCAGTCATTCCCGGGCGGCGCTGCTGGACGGCGACGGCCGGGTGCTGAGCAAGGTGACCCAGGGCATCACGACGGAGATCATGGGTGAGAGCACGTCGAACGCGCCGGCCAACGAGCTGACGATCGGCGACGTGGACCTGACCGATCCGGCGGTCAGGGAGCGGGCGACGCGCTTCTTCGGCCCCCGCGGCTTCGACGTCTGGCTGCGTGCCATGGAGGAGACGGGTATGTCGGTGAACGGCGGCTCCTTCGTCGGCGGCGGCACCATCCGTCGTTACGGGAAGGGGATGGCCCAGGGTCCGCCCTCGCCGGCGGAGCTGGACACCATGCGGGCGGCCATGGTCCGGGCCATGGAGGACGGTGCGTTCGGCCTGGCCACGTCGCTGATCTACGCCCCGGGCGACTTTGCCACCACCGAGGAGCTGATCGAGCTGGCCAGGGTGATCGGGCCGTACGGAGGCATCTACATCACCCACCTCCGCTCCGAGGGCGACCGGTTCCTGGAAGCGCTGGACGAGGCGCTGCGGATCGGCCGGGAAGGCGGCGTCCCCGTCCAGATCTACCACCTCAAGGCCGCGGGCCAGCGGAACTGGGACCGGATGGAGCCGGCCATCGCCAAGATAGATTCGGCGCGCGCAGCCGGGCAGGACGTCACCGCCGACATGTACCCCTACCCTGCCGCGGGAACCGGGCTCACGTCTTGCCTCCCCGCCTGGGCCGCCGCCGACGGGAAGCTGTTCGACAACCTCCGGGACCCGGAGATGCGAGCCAGGATCCGGGCCGAGATGGTGGCGGAGTACAGTGACTGGGAGAACTTCTGTATCCTGGCGGGCCCGGAAGGTGTCATGGTCGTGGGGCTCGAGCAGCCCGAGAACGAGGCGTGGGCGGGGCGTCGCCTGTCGGAGATAGCCGAGGCCCGCGGGCAGCACTGGGCCGACGCCGCCATCGACCTCATCATCTCCGAGGAGCAGCGCATCTTCACCATGTACTTCCTCATGAGCGAGGACAACGTGGCCACGCAGATGCGCCAGCCGTGGATCAGCTTCGGCACCGACGCCGGCGGCACGGACCCGGAACAGACGACCCGACTGGTCCATCCCCGGGGCTACGGCACCTACCCGCGGATCCTGGGCAGGTACGTACGGGAACAGGAGGTGATCACCCTGGAGGAGGCCGTGCGAAAGGCCAGCTCCGCCGTGGCCAACCGCCTGGGCATCCAGGACCGGGGGCTGCTACGAGAGGGGATGCTCGCCGATATCGTGGTCTTCGACCCGGCGACGATCAGGGACCGCGCCACCTACGACGAGCCGCACCAGCTGTCGGTGGGCGTGGAGCACCTGTTCGTCAACGGCGTGGCCGTCATCCGCGATGCCGCCCACACCGGCGCAATGCCGGGCCGGATCGTACGCGGGCCGGGGTACCGCGGGCAATGACAGGCCAGAGGGTTTCAGCGGGACCAGGTAGCCCGCCTTCGCTATTTCCGCGGGATCAGGTATCCCGTCTCTTCGCCTCTTCACTAATCATGAGGGACAGGTATTTCCTTTCTTTCGTTCCGCTGTGAGAATTGGAGAGTGAGATACCCGGTCCCCCCGGAGGAACGTCATGGCACTACTGCGATCCAAGAAGCAGTCCCCTGAGCCCGCTCCGCGCGCTGCCGCCGAGCGGACCGCCGGCGCCGTCCAGGCTGGTGAATCACTTATCGGCCACGGGATGGTCCTGAAGGGCGACTGCCGCACCGATGGCGCACTCCGGATCGACGGACACGTACGGGGCAGCGTGGAAGCCCGACGGCTGCACGTCAGCCCCACCGGCCGGGTGGACGGGGACGTCACTGGCAAGGGTAGCGGAAAGGAGCAGGACGTAGTCATCGAGGGCCGGGTGGGGGGCAGTGTCAGCGCTCCCTGGGTCGCCATCGGACCCCAGGGCTCGGTCGGCGGCGGTCTCAACGTCCAGGAGGCTCTGATCCGGGGCCGGGTTACCGGGAGCATCACAGACGCGAGTCGCCTGCTCATCGAGGAGACCGCCGTCGTCGATGGTGACGTCACCGCCCGCCGCCTGGGCCTCAAGGAGGGCGGTCAGGTCTCGGGACTGATCCGGATCGGCGAGTCGCCGCCGAAACCGACTGGTGGCGAGACCGGGAAATCCGGCCCTTCCTCCTGAGGGACAGGCCCATGCTGATCGTGGACCGGATCGCCGACGGCATCGCCGTGCTCGAGGGCGACGCCGGCTCCCTGGAGGTGCCCGCCTCCTGGCTGCCCACCGGCGCCGGCGAAGGCACCGTGCTCCGGTTGGACGTGCGGCGAGACCAGGACACCGCCCGACTGACCCTCGCCATAGATGCCAGGGCCATGGCTGACCGTGGTGTGGAGATCCGCCGCCTGCGGGAATCCATCCCGGAAGGCCCCGGTGGCGACATCGCGTTGTAGTAACCCAACCTCCCCGGCACCCCGGCCCGCGGGCCCGGCAGCACGGTCCGGTGCGGCCCTGGCCGTCATTCTGGCCGTCACCCTGGCCGTTACCCTGGCCGTTACCCTGGCCGTCACCCTGGCCGCCTCGGCTGACCGTGCAGGCGCTGGTGGCGGAGCCGGCTCGATGCTGCTCGCCGGGCCTCACGCCATTCCCGTGTCGGCGGTGGCGGACGATTCCAGCGCCTTCCTGGAGCTCCACTTCCTCGACGTGGGTCAGGGCGACGCGGTCCTGATCCGGACGCCCGATGGCAGGGCCGTCCTCTACGACGGAGGCCAGGACGGGGAGCGGCTGCTCGGACACCTGGAGGCCAAGGGGGTCGAAACGCTGGAACTGGTGATCGCGTCCCACAATCACGCCGACCACATCGGCGGCCTGATCACCGTGATCGAGCGATACCGGCCCAGGTACGTCATGGAGAACGGGATCCCCCACACCACCCGCACCTACGAACGTTTCCTGCGGGCGATAGCCGCCGCCGGGTCCCTCCGCCTGGACGCGCACCGGCGGGTGATCACCCTGGATTCCATGGCCCTGACGGTGATCCCGCCGCAGGGGGACCCGACCCGCGGCCAGAACGACAACTCCGTCGGCATCCGAGTGGAGTATGGTGAGTTCCAGGCCACGCTCCTGGGCGACTCCGAGCGGGCGCAGCAGCGCTGGTGGATCGAGCATCATCCGGACCTGCTCGGCCCCGTGCAGGTGCACAAGGCCTCCCACCACGGATCCCGTAACGGCGACACCGAGGAGCTGCTGGAGATGCTACGACCCGCAATAGTCGTGATCGGCGTCGGTCGGAACAACCGCTACGGCCACCCCCACGCCAGCGCGCTGGAACGCTATTGCCAGATCGACACAGAGGTCTACCGGACCGACAGGCACGGGACCATCACTGTATCCGCCAGGCCTGACGGGACCATCCTCGTCGCGACCCGGCGTCAGAACCGACCTTCCCG
>SLCC01000209.1 GCA_007126035.1 Gemmatimonadota bacterium | reverse complement strand
GCGTCCGTGGTCAGCACGTCGGACTTGCGACGACCCCAGTGGTGGCGCCGCTGCCTGGCCGCCCGCTCGATCTCGTCCACCGACCGCCCGGCCGCTGCGGCGGCACGACGGTCGCCAGCCCGCCTACGCTCGAAAGGGCCGTGCTCGATCTCCGTCGGCAGCCACGGGTGCTCCCGTCCCCTCAACTCCGGGAACGGCCCCTGGCTCTCTCTCCGGTCTCTGGCCCCGCTGGTCATGTCTCCCCTCTGCAAACATCCTGGCTTCAACCACTTACCGTGCATCACCCGTGCCACGTGTGCCAGGAATGGGCTCAAGAATGACGCATTTTGCCCACGGGCCAGCTGCGCCGTGGGACGCGGTGGTCAGGGGGACGGGTCGTGGCCTGCCGGCGCCGGTCGCATGGGGTCGCACCGCACGATGGCCAGGTTGGCCGGGTGCGGCGGCTGCGACTCGCTGGTGAGGACCAGGGTGTGGTCGTCGATGAAGTCGGCGGCCTCGCCCTGCCGCTGGTCGGGCGCCACCAGGCCTGCGGGCCGGCCCACGGGGGCCAGGGTGTCGCCGTCCACCTGGAAGAAGCGGAGCTCGCCGTAGGTGCGGACGACCACCGTCCTCTGGTCGGGCGACGCGGCGGCGGCGGTGACCAGTGCGGAGACGCTGGCAGGCGGCGGCGCGATCTGCTGGATGGGCGTGAGGGTCACGGTCCTTCCCGGCCGGTAGGGCGGTGGGATCCTGTAGAGCTCGATGGCGTGGCTCCGCCCCTTGTTGATTATGTGGATCCCCCGGTCCGTGACGAAGAGGGCCTCGGCGTCCCTGGGGCCGCCCTCATAGCTGCCCCGGAATATCACGGCCTCCGCGGACACGGTATCGGCCCACGGGTTCGGCTCCGGGATCCGGTAGACGCCGATCCGGGAGAAGCTCTCGTTGTTGTCCCCGATGTCGGCTATGAAGAGGCAGCTCCGCTCGTCGCCCGGGTCGCAGGGTGCCAGCTCGATGTCCTCCCAGTCCCGGTTGGTGGCGCCGGCCACCCGTACCCGTGCCAGCACGGTCCCGGTGGAGTCGATGGCGAAGACGACGGGGTCCCAGCCCGAGTCGTTGTGGGTCCAGAAGACGCCGGGGTAGGTCCGGCTCACGGCGATGCCGCTGCTCTCGGCGATATCGTCGGGCAGGTCCGCGCTGACGGTGGGCTCATCGCACACGCCGTCGTCCCAGGCGGACGTCTGGCCGCAGCCTGCCAGGAGGAGGCCTGGCAGTGCCGCCAGGACCACCCACCGCCTCACCACCACACCCGGGGCGCGTCTGTCGTCTCCATGGTGAAACATAAGTCCGGGCGGTGATTCCTGCCGGCACGGGCCTTGACGGTCACGGTGGCGGGCCACATCTGAATAGCTACGACCATGAACCAACAAACAGACAGACCTTCGAAGGACATGATTTCCGTTCTCTTCATCTGCCTGGGCAATATCTGTCGGTCACCACTGGCCGAGGCCGTGTTCCGCGCCGTCGTCACCGAGGAGGGGCTGGAAGACCGGTTCCGGATCGACTCCGCCGGCACGTCGGGATACCACGTGGGCGAGCCGCCGGATCGTCGCACCAGCGACGTAGCGGCCAGGCGAGGCGTGATGGTGGACGGGAGCAGTCGGAAGATCAACCGGGAGGACGCCGACTCCTTCCACTACCTCATAGTCATGGACGCGGAGAACCTGAAGAACGTGCGGCGACTGGTCCAGGGCTCGAACGGCCGGGCGGAGGTCCGGCTGTTCCGGGAGTTCGACCCGGAGGCCGGCGACGACCTGGACGTGCCGGACCCCTACTTCGGTGGCGCCGACGGCTTCGAGGTCGTCCACGACCTGGTGGAGCGGTCCGCCCGGGGCCTGCTCGAGCACATCCGGGAGCGCCACGAGCTGTGAGGCTGCCCGAGCCCGTCCGCAGGGAGGCGGAAGCGGCCATCGAGGCGCATACGGGGCGACACGACCCCATCACCAGCATCGGGGCCGTGGGCGGCGGCTGCATCAGCCCCACCACGCGCGTACAGACCGCCTCGGGAGACGTCTACTTCCTGAAGCAGGGTGCGAGCGGCCTGCCCGCCGGGATGCTGACGGCGGAGGCGGACGGTCTCCGGGCCCTGGCCGCCGCCCACGCCGTCCGCGTGCCCGCCGTCATCGGCGCCGGCGGCGAGGGGGCCAGCGCGTGGCTGGTCCTGGAGTGGCTCGAGCCCGGCTCCGCCAGACCCGGCAGCTGGGAGGCCCTGGGCCGGGACCTGGCAGCTCTCCACCAGCACCGGGCCCACCGCTTCGGCCACGACGACGACAACTTCATCGGCTCCCTGCCCCAGTCGAACCGGCCGGCCGACGACTGGCCCGGCTTCTGGCGCGACCGGCGGCTCAGCCCACAGCTGCGGCTGGCCGCCGAGCAGGGCCTCCTGGAGCCAGAGGATGCACAACGCTTCGAGACACTGTTCCACCGGCTGGACGAGCTGCTGGCCCCGGCCCACGAGGACGGGCCGTCGCTCCTGCACGGGGACCTGTGGAGCGGGAACGTCCACATCCTCCACGACGGCACCCCCGCCATCGTCGACCCGTCCGTCTACCACGGCCACCGGGAGGTGGACCTGGCCATGGCGGACCTGTTCGGCGGATTCCCCG
>SLCC01000108.1 GCA_007126035.1 Gemmatimonadota bacterium | reverse complement strand
CACCGCGCGCCGGCCTGACCGGCGCGCGGTGGGCCTCTGCGTCACCCGGACCGCTCGCAACCGGCAGACCGGTTGCGGGCCCATCATCCAGACCACGCCCACCTGGCCATGGCCGGGCTCGGGCTTCCTCGCCGGCCGTCGCGGTCGTGCTCACCACCCCATGGTACCGGGGCCGCCTTTGAACGGGCCGGCGACCCGCGAGGTTATCCAACCGCCGTAGAAGTCGCCCTCGACCGAGCGCACCACCTCCCCGCCGACGAGGCAGCGGTCGACCCGCTGCGGATAGAAGCAGACGGCGCCGGCGATGGCCTCGTAACCCGGCGCCGGGTCGGCATACCACCAGCAGGCGTCGGGGATGCGACGGTCGCCGACGACCACGGAGGCGTACGATGCGACGCCCTTGAACTCGCACACGGTTCGGCGGTTGGATATTTCGAGCAGCTCGAAGCGGACGTCCTTGGCCGGGATGTAGTAGGTCGGCGGATGCGACGTCTCGAGCACCCGCATGGCACGACGGGTATCGGCCAGCACCTCGCCGGCGACCTCGACCACGACGTGCTCGGTCGTCGGATCGACAGCAGGGGGACGCGGATAATCCCAAACCGACTCCTGGCCCGGCCCAACCGGGTCGGGCCGCGGACGCTCTCTCATGCGCTTGCTCCTGTTCGCGCGGTAGGTCGCTGACGTTGGCGGCCGGTCGCCCGCCGGGCCTCTGCCCGCCGTGGCCGGTGTCGCCATCGATGAGGTGCAGGCGCCGCAGGTCCTCCCACCTGGTGGACATCGCCGCCGCGCCGGGGGCGGAGCGGGTGCTAGTGGTGGTGGGCGAGCCGCAAGGCCCCGGTAGAGCGGGTTCTGGCGACACAGCTCACCGTGCGGCTGGTCGATCCCGCGGGATCAGTCCCGCCAAAGCGGCCTCGAACTGCGGGCACGTCGGGCGCCCGGGTCCTCCCGCGCCTCGTGCAGCTCGGGCACCACGGGGATCCGGTCCTGCACGTGGCGGTCGTCGAGCAGCGCGCTGAGCAGGCCCACCGCGCGTCGCATGCCGGCATCCTCTGCCACGCGGTCGTGCTCGGCCTCGTGGTCGCCGTGCATCCGTCGCAGCCTGGCCAGGTGCTCCTGGACTGCCGGGTCTGCCCATGCCTCATGGAGCTCGGGGACGGCGTGGATGCGCTGCTGCACGACGGGATCGTCCAGGAGCCGGACCAGGAAGGCCATGACCCGCTCCATTCCGGGATCCATCATTCCCGGCCTCTCGTGATCATGGTCCGGCTGTTCGTGGGGCGGGTGCTCGTGGGCCGGGTGCTCGTGGGGCTCGGCGTGCTCGGTGGGCGCGGGCGGCAGGATGCCAACGGCAGGTCCGCCCTGGGCGTCGAGGCCGTGGGCCAGGGCCATGGCGATCCACTCCTCGTGGGTGACGGCCATGGCCTCCGGGTCGCGGAACAGGTCAGCCTGACGGTAGATCTCCGCCCGCTTGTCGGCCACCTGGTCCGAGACCAGGATGTCGGAGATGACGTCGTGCATCATGTGCAGGTTGTCGAAGATGGCGGCGAACCGGGGGTATCGCTCGGTGAACTCGGGCGCGACGGCGGCCGTCATGGGCATCTCGGTGGGCAGCTTGGCGGGCGGGTTTTCCAGCATCTGCCAGAACCGGGCGAGGAGGGCCTTGGTGGCGGTCTGTCGCTCCTCGGGTGTGTCGTAGAGGAGGAACGGCTCGTATACCGCCACCTGGAGCCAGTGGTAGGCCCAGATCAGCCCGTTGAACTTCGGGTACTGCTGGCGGAACTCCTTGGAGAAGTACTGCTCGTCCATGATGGCCATGCCCTTGGGCACATCGGTGAAGGCCAGGTCGCTGGTGAGGTAGTAGTCCAGGAGCTCCGCCATGGCGGCATCCTTGTCGACAATGCGGTCGTCGGCCAGGATGTCGTAGGTCTGGCGGTGCAGGATGTGGGACCACTCGAACATCTCCTTGGCCAGGGGCACCAGCCGGGCATAGCGGGGCATGAAGGCCTGCTCGGGCATGTGCATGCGCGGCGGGTTCCGGAGCACGTCCATGGTCAGGTGCTCGTAGATCTCCTCCTCCAGCAGGGTGGGCGGCGCGTCCGGCCGGGTCCACAGCGTCTCGTAGAGTATGCCGTGGCCGTAGTCGAAGGCGGCGAAGAGGCGATCCAGCGCCGGGTACTGGTCCCGGAACACCCAGTTGTGCTGGGCGGGGAGGTACATCGGGTGGGATACCCTCTCGAACTGGGCGGTGCCAGGTGCCGGTGCCACGGCCATGGCGCCCATGACCAGGCCCACGGCCATGGCGACCCGCCGGCGGGCGCGCAAGCGCGCTCGAATGCCGTCAGAACCATCGTGGCGGACTACTAGCCGGAGGTCGGTTGTCTGGTCTGGCATGGCGGTTCCTCCTCAGCGGCGGGTGCCGGGCATGAGAGCCCGGACCGCGAACTCGTAGGTCAATCCCAGGGTCAGGAGCCAGTCGGGGGCCAGTTCGCCGCCGGTCCAGCTGCGGCCGGCGCCGGCGTCAAGGGCCAGGGTTGGCGAGACCTGGTAGCGGAGCCCGGCGGTGGAGTGGACGCGACGGCTCGTGGCACCGTTCGCGGTGCCCTCCCCGGGCGGCGGTGCGGGCGTCAGCTCGTCGGCGGCTCGCGGCTCGGCGATGTAGGTCTCGGCCAGCAGTAGGAGGTGGCGGAACGGGAGGACGTAATCGAGGGCGAGGCCTGCCCACCAGCGCTCGGGGGCGTCGTCGCCGAAGCCCCAACCACCGTTGACGTGGGCGCGGACGGGGCCGAACAGTGAGCGGGTGGCCAGCGCCCTGAGCTCCAGGGTCGAGCCGTGGTCGCCCTCCAGGGGGATGTGACCGGTGACCCGGAGCCCCAGGGCCGGCAGCCAGCGGGTCTCGGTGGAGAGGTTGAGGAGCGAGGACAGCTCGAGCTCGGTGTCGGCGGCCCGGGTCCCATCCATGGGCGTTCGCACGGCGCCCACGACCACACCGGCGGAGACCTCGAGTCCCGGCAGGAGCCCGTGCTTCAGCTCCAGCTCGGGTCGGTAGTGGACGGTCCCATCCCGGGTCTGGAACAGGTCCAGGGGCGCGAGCTTGGCCTCGAAGGCGTAGCGCTTGGTGGCGTAGGCGTCCTCCACCCGCAGGGGCCGGCCCTTGTCCAGGTTGTAGAAGTCTGTCTGGGCCGCCGTCCGGTTGACCGGCGCGGCACCGGCCAGGAGGCCCAGGGCAATGGCGGCGGGGGCTACGATTCGCATGTGCATGATATCCGTCCGGGCGTGGGCGATGCGGATGAGCCGCATGCATGGGTCGTGCTAGCGGGGAAAGAGACGATCCAAACGCGACGGCGGGGGCGACGGCGGGCGGTCGTCGGCGCCCAGCTTCCACACGAGGAAGGCGCCGGCGATCGTGGCGTGGTCGTGGACACGCTCGCCGAAGAACTCGATGATATTCTCTGCTGTGACGCCCTCCCACTCCTCGGCGCCGGGCGCGTAGCGCAGGTCGTCCCTTGGTTTTCCGAAGGTGTGGACGTCGTCGACGCTGATGATGTCGCGGACTGATCGCTCTCTGAGCAGTGCCAGCTCGTCCCACAGGGGGAACTCCGATTTCTGGATGGGCGGGTCGGTACGGCAGAAGTGGGCGTCCAGGTGGACGAAACAGGAGGTGGCGGGGAATCGGTCCAGGATGTCCGGGAGCAGGTCACGGGTGTCCCCGTGGTGGACCTCCACGTTGGGCATTGATCTGGTCCGCTCGGCGGAGACGGTATGCCAGTGCTCGTCGAGCTCGATGCCGTGGGCCTCCTCGAAGAAGGGCGCGCACAAGGCGATCCGCCGGCCGCGGTGCAGCCCGGTCTCGATGTAGACGGGGCAGCGGAATTCCGGATTGCGACGCAGGATTCTCTTCAAATGTCGGACCTTGATCTGGGCCACTCGGAACCTCCGGGTGCGGCATGGGAAAGGGTTCGACCAGTACGATGGCGGCGTACAATGTAACGGGCTGAGTCGCGAGGAGTACCTCCGTCAGGTCGTTCCTCAGGCCAGCCCGGCGGCCGGGATGTCCGGGTTCTCCTCCATGAACCCGACCAGCCGCTCCGCGTAGCTCTCGAAGGGCGGGCAGGCGATGCCACTACTCGCCAGGTCCTGTTCCGTCCGGGTCGCGTCGTATTGCGTGGGGTGGGAGAAGTACGGTACCGCCTCCGGCTCGATGCCGGTGAGGGAGGCCAGGCCGGGCAGATAGCGAAACGCCGCCAGGGCGAGCCGCGGCGGGATGCGCACCCGCAGGAGACGCCGTCCGGTGACGGTTCCCAGCACCTGGATCATTTCCTCCACCGTCCGCGCTTGCGGATCCGCCAGGTGGTAGACCTTGCCCTCGGCCGCCTGTAGCGAGCTGAGGTGGTCGATGGCGTCCACGAGGAAGTCTCGCGGTACCACGTTCACCCGGTGGCGCTCCGGGTCGCCCGGGAGGGGCAGGGGCGCGGTGCGGGACCAGCGCAGAATCCACTGGATGATGTAGTAGGGCCCGTCGTACTTCTGGGTCTCGCCCGTCCGGCTGTCCCCCACCACGATGGCGGGGCGATAGACCGTCGCCGGCAGACCCTGGCTCATGGCCCGCTGCACCTCCACCTCGGCCCGGTGCTTCGTCTCTTCGTAGTGGTTGTTGAACGGTCCCGGACCGTGGAGGTCCGTTTCCCGAAACACGCCCGGGTAGCGGCCGCTGACGTAGCAGGTGCTCACGTACTGGAAGCGTCGGAGGCGGTGCGTGTCGGTGGCCAGGCCCAGCACGTTCCGGGTGCCCTGGACGTTCACCCGCTCCGCCACGTCCCTCCGGACGCCCAGGTCGTACACGGCGGCCAGGTGGTAGATCTCCCGGGCGCCGCGCTGCGCCGCCTGGTAGCCAGCGCGGTCCATCCCCAGTCGGGGCCTGGTGATGTCTCCTTCGACGATCCGGATCCTCCCGCGACGGGCCGGGCTCTCCGCTTCGATCCGGGCGGCCCGTGCCTCCGCCTGCTCCCGGTACCGGGGCTGGACCAGGGCGGTCATGGTGACCTCCCGCCCGTGCCGGTCCAGGAGGCGTCCGACCAGGGCCGAGCCCAGGAAGCCGGGGAAGCCTGTGAGGAAGATGGTTTCGGTCATAGCAAGTTCTTCCCAACGCGCCGCTGCCACATGCCGACGACGAACGCCGTGACACCAACGGCGGCGACGGCGCCCAACGCGGCGTATAGCGGCAGGGATGAGCGGGCCTCGTCTGGTTCGGTTGCCGGCATGGCGCTCGTCTGGGCGCGCTCCCAGCGAGCGATGGTGGACCGGTGCGGAACGGAGTGGGAGCGGCGCCAGCTTTCCAGGTATGCCGCCTCCTCTTCCCGCCAACGGACCTCGTCCCAGCCGAGCTCCGCCGTGCAGATGGCGCGGACGCGGCCTAGGACCGCCCGGCCGCCCCCGGGCAGCAGCAGACCGATCCGCGTCCGGCGTAGCAGCAGGTCGCCCAGGTAAACGACGCGCTCTGCCCTGGCCGCCCAGCGCAGCTCCGCCCAGAGCGTCGGCGTTCCCGGCACCGTCTCGAGCTCGCCGGGCCCGGCCGCCGCGACCAGAGCAGCCGCCTCCGGGCCGTAGCGGCCCAGCAACCGGCGCGCCACGTCCGGGTCGAGTCGGTTCTCGCCCGGCAGCTCCACCGGCGCCGGGTCGAGGGCCGGCGAGTCCGCGGTCGGGGGCGCCAGGTCGGGGAACCGTTCGCGCAGCGCGAGCAGCACCTCGCGGGCTACGGGCCGGAAGGTGGTCAACTTGCCGCCGGTCACGGTCAGGAGCCCCGCCTCCCGCCACACGGCGTGGTCGCGCGGCTCCCGGGACGGGTCGGTGGTGCCGCTGTGGATCACCGGGCGGACGCCGGCGAAGGTGGAGAGCACGTCCTCGCAGCGCAGTCCGAGCGACGGGAAGAGGCTGTCCAGCCCGGACATCAGGTAGGCCACCTCGTTGCCCGAGATCGTCGGCTCGGCGTCGAGCGGCTGGTCGTGGTCCAGGTCGGTGGTGCCGACCAGGGTGGCGCCCTCCCATGGGAAGGCGAAGACCGGCCGCCGGTCCTGTGGGTGGAGGAAGCTGATGGCCTGGGCGACGGGAAAGCGCCAGGCCGGAAAGATCAGGTGGCTGCCGCGGAGCGCCCGCAGCCGGCCCGCTCCGCCCACCTGCTCCCGGAGGCGGTCGGCCCAGGCGCCGGTGGCGTTCACCACCGCGGCGGCTCGCACTTCCGAGCACCGCCCGCAGACGCCATCGCGAAGCCGCACGCCGCACACGCGCTCCTCCTGGCGCAGCAGCGACTCCGCCGCCACATAGCTGAGGGCGACGCCGCTGGCCCGCACGCCGTCGCCGATCAGGCGCAGCACCAGGCGCGCGTCGTCGGTCTTGGCGTCGCCGAACCGGAAGCCGCCTTCCAGGCGCTCGCGGGCCAGGTGCGGGGCGAGCGCCAGGAAGTCGTCGCGCTCGTAGGACCTGTACTCCCATCGCCCCGCCAGCATGTCGTACAGCGAGAGCCCGGCGTGGTAGGTCCAGCGGCCCGGTCGCTCGCCGCGATACGTGGCGAGCAGGAAGCCGAGCGGCGAGACCAGGCCAGGCGCGTCCAGGAGCAGAGACTCACGCTCGGAGACCGCGAGCCGCGCCAGCCGGACCTGGCCGGTGCGGAGATAGCGGAGCCCGCCGTGCACCAGCTTCGAGGACCGGCTCGAGGTACCCCAGGCGAAGTCACGCTGCTCGACCAGCAGCGTCCGCAGCCCGGCCCGGGCGGCCTCGACGAAGATGCCCGCGCCGGTGATGCCGCCGCCGATCACCACCACGTCCCACGTGCCGCTCAGGGACGACCAGTCGGCAGCGCGGCTGGTTCCTTCCCACATGGGCCCTCCTCGGGCAGGAGCTTGCCGGGGTTCATGATCCCCGCCGGGTCGAACGCCGAGCACACCGCACGGATCGCGGCGATGCCGAGCCCACCCTTCTCCGCCGACAGGTGGTCGCGATGAGCCGTGCCGACACCGTGCTGATGGCTGATCGTGCCGCCGTGCGCCAGGATCGCGCGGCTCGCCGCGTCCTTGATCAGCCGCCAGCGGTGGAGCGTCTCCTCGGGCTCGGCCGCTAGACGGAAGAGGACCGTGGTGTAGACGCTCGACCCGGTGGGATACACGTGCGAGAGGTGCGTGAACGCGTGGGTCCGCTCACCGAGCGGGTCCAGCGCCGACCGGGCGGCTCCCTCCAGCGATGCCGCCAGCCCGGGGATGCGGCCCCATGCGGCCGCCGTCTCCATCGTGTCCACGGCGTATCCCGCCTCCCACAGCGCGTTGCGCAGGTACGCGCTGCGGAAGCGTTCCCGCTTCCAACGCCGGCCCGGCGCGCGGCCCACGGGAATGCCGCCGTGACGCGTCGCCAGGGCCAGGGCCTCACGGCGCGCCGCGCGCACCCGACGGCGCAGGCCACTGGCGCCGAGCAGCATCATGCAGCGTTCCTCGCCGATGCCGCGGAGGTTGAAGAGCAGGCGGAGCGGGCCCGGGAGCGATTCCCGCCCCGACATCGCCATGGCGGTGGCCGTCTCGCGGGCGTTCATCAGCCGCAGCAGGGAGAGGGGTATTCGGGCCTGCACGATCCCGCGCGCGGCGGCCAACCCCATCTCCCAGTCCGGGAAGAAGACCCCGTGGAACGCCTCCTCCTCCGGGACTGGCGAAATCCGCATCGTCGCCTCGGTGACGATCCCCAATCGACCCTCCGAGCCCAGCACCGCCTCCCGCAGGTCCGCGCCCGCCGCGGAGGCGGGGAAGACCGGCAACTCCAGCTCCCCCGCCGGCGACTCGATCGTGGCCCCGGCAAAGAGCTGCTCGATGCGACCGTACGCCAGCGACTGCTGGCCGCTCGAGCGCGTGACGATCCAGCCGCCCAACGTGGAGAATTCCCACGACTGCGGGAAGTGGCCCAGCGTGTAGCCCCTCGCCCGCAGCTCCGCCTCCAGGTCCGGACCCCGGACGCCGGCGCCGAACGTGGCTAGACGGCTGGTCTCGTCGAAGCGGCGCAGGCCCGTGAGCCGCGACAGGTCCACCGTGAGCACCGGCGCGTCGCCGGGCGCCGGGTTGACATGGCCCACAACGCTGGTCCCGCCGCCCCACGGGATCAGGCGCGCTCCCACCTCCCGCGCATACGCGATCACCGCCCTCACCGCGGCGGCGTCCGAAGGGTACGCCACACCGTCAGGGAACCGGCCGATCCGGCCGCTCCGCAGCGCAACCCAGTCCGGAAGGCTGTGCCCCCGCGCATGCCGCACCCGCTCCGCCGCGTCCGTCGCGATGCCCGCGGCCGACGGCAGCCGCGACGGCGGCACCGTGTGGACGACCTCGTCCAGCGGCGCGTCGCGCGGCGGCGTGCCAGGGCCGACCCACTCCTCCAGCAGCCGCTCGGCGGTGGCGCCGAGCTCAACGCGCACCGCCTGGTCGCCCCAGCCGTTCCAGCGCTTCATCGCTCCGCCGCCTCCGGACACGCCTCCGGGTCCGCCTCCGGACACGCCTCCGGGTCCGCCTCCGGACACGCCGCCGGGCCAGCGTTCGCCCGGCGCCAGAGCGCGATGCTGCCGTGCATCACCGCCCGCGTCAGGCGCTCCGCCGCCGCCGCGTCGCCGAGGCGCGTCACCTCCAGCAACGCCCCATAGAAGCCGCGCGAGGCCTCCCGGGCCTCCGGCTGCGCGAAGTACATGGTTGCCACCCGCTCGTAGATGCCGGAAAAACCGTTCAGGATCAGCGTGTACACCGGGTTCCCCGAGGCCAGGGTCAGGGCATGGTGGACCTCCCAGTCGAAGATGGCGTACGCACCCGCCTCGTCAGGCAGCGACACATGGCCCTCGAGCAGCGCCGCCACCTCCGGGGCGCCGCGCTCCACGGCCGCGAGCGTGTACGCCGGCGCCAGCGCTCGCCTTGCCTCCAGAAGGTTCGGGATGATGTGAGGTGGCAGCCGGTGGCCGTAGCGCACCAGCCCACCCAACACGTTGAGCCCGCCCTCCCGCCAGAAGTCCGTCACCTGCGTCGGCTTGCCCTGCTGGATGCGAATCCAGCCGTCGCGCTCGAGCCGCCGCAGCGCCTCGCGCAGCGTGGGCCGCGTCACCCCGAGCTGCGGGGCCAGCTCCCGCTCGGCGGGCAGCACCGAGCCAGGCGGGAAGGTGCCGTCGAGAAAGGTGCCCACCAGTGCCTGCTCGGCATGCTCGATGGGTCGTCTGGGCGGCGCAGCGATGGCCATGGCCTATCTGGTAAGTGGTCTGACCAGTTGTGCCTGACAGGACGATACGAGCCGCGGGCCGCGCCGTCAATGGATTCGTCGTCAGGGGTTCACCGCTCCGGTACCGGAAATCCCCGGTCGCGCGTGAGGTGCGCCTCACCACAAGCAGGTGGCGGGTGCGCTGGCATTCCGGACGGACCGGAACAGCTGGAGAAGGTCGAGTTGTGCGTTCGCTGGAGGCGGGCCGGGGCTTAAGAATCCGCGGGGCGCTGGCCGGGCCGGATACTCAGTGAGGAGCCACCAGGACGTTGGACGCGGCCGCGAAGAACGGATGCTTCGGCCGGTCCGGCAGGGTCAGCTCCAGGAGGCGGCTGCCGTCGCCGGTCCGGCCCAGCACCCGGCGCAGCTCGGCCATACCCTCGGCGCAGTACACGGCTTCGCCCACCTCCGGGAGTCGCAGTGTGGCGCTCACCCAGTCCGGTCGCTCCTCTGACGGCGCCACGACGAGGCTCTCGCGAGCGATTCTGCGCATGGAGTTTCCGGGTCCGGGCATGGTCCTATCTCCTTCGACGTGGTCTGGGTGCGGGGCGCGGGGAATCCCCCTTGTGGC
This sequence comes from Gemmatimonadota bacterium, assembly GCA_007126035.1. GTDB lineage: Bacteria > Gemmatimonadota > Gemmatimonadetes > Longimicrobiales > RSA9 > SLCC01. Next base: position 509 of record SLCC01000108.1, on the reverse strand, counting down.
GGTACGTGATCCGGCCACGACTGAAGTCGTAGGGTGAGACATCTACGGTCACTCGGTCACCGGCCAGGACACGGATCCGGAACTTCGACATCTTGCCGGCTGCGTAGGCGAGGATCTTGTGCCCGTTCTCGAGCGTCACCCGGAAATTCTGGTCCGGGAGCACATCGGTGACGACTCCCTCCACCTGGATCGCTTCCTGCTTGGCCATCGCGCCTCCTTGAGGCGCTACCGCCCCGTAATGAGAAGCACCCGCATCACGCACTGCGGGAGTACGCGCCGCGGGTGTGAACGGGTGAGGCTGAGTCCCACCCTGTCCAGGAATCTAACCTATTACGTGGAGCCGTTCCAGGGTCGCCGTCGCCGCTCAGCTATTTCGGAAGGTGGGGTTTGGAGCGCCGCTGCTCGGGCGCGGGAAGGGTTGAGGCGCAAGGGCGAGGTGAGGCTGAGGGCTGCGCAAGGCTGGCTCGGCCATTTTCGCTGGGAGTTTTGGGAGGGTGGGGTGAGTGTTT
>SLCC01000153.1 GCA_007126035.1 Gemmatimonadota bacterium | reverse complement strand
TCGGCCGTGGCCGGGATCCGGGCCGCCGAGCCCGACGGCACGGACCTGCCCGCGCCCGAAGGGCTGGTGGAGGCTTTGCCCGCCGACCTCAAGGCCGCCGCCATCCTGGACCTGGACTCCCTGGCCCTCGTCTACCACGTGACACACGAGGACAGCGTGGTCAGGGACGACCCGCGGCGAAGGCTGTTCGTCGGCCTGCGGCCCTTCGGCAGGATCCACGAGCGGCGACATTACACCAGGACCCACATTGCCGTGGAGGCGCATTTCGGTGACCTCGGGCACGTCGCCACCTACCAGGTCAGCGGGGAGTTCGCGCTCCGGCGGGCAGAGCAGATGAGAGGGGGTCTGGAGAGCGAGCGGGTGCGCCGGACCGTGCAACACATCCCGGACCTGGACCGGCACTTCCACGACCACGATTGGCCACGATTCACCGCCGACGAGTGGCAGACCACGCACATCGATGAGGCAGCCGTCCGCACCGCCCGGAACCGGGTGGAAGCCACGCTCCGGATGCACGCCGGTGAGGTTCTGGACGACCTGTTCGCCACCATTTGTAGCGCCCGCGACGAGCCTCGCGCCGGCGCCACGCACGAAGACGCCCGCCGCGTCGCCGCCTCCCTCGAGGCCATGACCACGGCCAGGACGCTGCTCGGAGCCTACGCGTCCTTCGGCCTGTCCCGGTCGCTGGAGATTAGACCAGCGCTCCGGGAATCCCTGTTCGGCGAGGCAGCTGTGCACGACCAGCCGACGCTGTGCAGCACCCTCGGCGGCGGCGAGAGCGTGCTGCGCCTGCTCTGGCTCGATGACGAGCCGCAGAAGCGCCTGACCGCACTGCGACGCGAGCTCGATGACGTGATGGCGGACATGGATCAGCTGCCCGAGCCGCTGCCGCTGATCGAGCAGACCCTGGGGCCACTCGAGGCCGCCGCCCGCGTCCAGCGGCTGCGCACGCCGGACCCACAGGTGCACTGAAGCAGCACCGCAAGGCCACGCTCCGGAGCCGTTGACATGCGAGCGCACGCCCGTGTGCCGCCGAACACCTGGCCACGTGCCCAAACACGCCTCATCGGTCTCTGGCAGTAGTAACTGTTGGTGGCCAGACCTGTCCGCTGTTACCCACACTTCCTGCTGTCAGAGACGGATGCGAAGACTGCCCCGTCCACCTCCTGTGCTCCAGGCCATGCAACATGTTGCCTCTTGTCATCCCAAGAGAAATGGTTTAGCATCGCCTAAACAAACGGGCGGGCGTATCCACAGCGGGAGTGGAGCATGGGGTCCAAGGCAAGTGAGGGCTGTCGCAGGCGGGAGGCCGGCCGGGGCAGGCAAGTTTTGCCGGCGCTGGTGGTGGTGCTGGTGGGGCTATGGCTTGCGTGGCCGCTGGCAGGCCAGTCCCCCGACGGGGTGGTATCGGGTGTCGTGCGGGCGGGTGGCAAGGCGGTGCCCGGGGCGGTGGTCCGGGTAGAGGGCTCGGACCTGGAGGTGTTGACGGACGGGGCGGGCCGGTTCCGGCTGCGGGGATTGCCCTCGGGAGATGCGGTTTTGCGGGTGGAGGCGCTGGGCTATACGGCGGTGGAGCGGGTGGTCGCGGTCGCTGAGCAGGGTATCCTGGTGGAGATCGATCTGGCGGCCGACCCTGTGGTGATGCGAGGTCTAGTGGCCACCGCCTCGCCGTTACGCGGTGGTGTGAGTTACCAGCCTGCCCGTTCCCTTGACGGGGAGGCGTTGCAGCGGCGGTCGTCGGTGTCCATCGGCCAGGTCCTGGACGGCGAGCCGGGAGTGGCCATGCGATCGTTCGGTCCGGCTCCGGCGCGCCCGGTCATCCGCGGACTGGACGGCGACCGGATCGTGGTGCTGGAGAACGGCCAGCGCACGGGCGACATCTCTGAGACGGCGCCTGACCATGCGGTGGCCTTCGACGCGCTCGTCTCGGATCGTGTGGAGGTGGTCAGGGGTCCGGCGTCACTGCTGTACGGATCCAGCGCGCTGGGTGGTGTGGTGAACCTTCTCCGTGAAGACGTGCCTCGCAGCTGGGACCCTGGCGGGTCCGGGTCGGCGGCGGTTCAGGTGTCCACGGTGAACCGTGAGCTCGCGGTGGTGGCGGGTGGCGTGGCGGGTGGTGATCGCTGGGCGGGCTCGGGCCGCATCGGTTACCGGGGCGGCGGCGATTTCCGGGCGCCGGGCACATTGGGGGGCGTGCTTCTGGGCACCCACTCCAGGCGATTCTCGGCGGGCGGGGGAGTGGGCTATGCTGGCGACGCGGCGCGTGGCGGGTTGTCGCTGGACCTCATGGGACACGACTTCGGCATACCCGAGGAGGTCGACGCCGCCGACGAGGAGGTGGAGATCCGCAGCTCCCGCCAGCGTCTGGCGGGTGAGCTCGACTGGCACCGGTCAGGCTTCTGGGAGCGGGTCGAGCTCCGGGGCGCGGCGACGCGGTTCTTCCAGCAGGAGGTGGAGCGGGAACGGGGGCCGGGTGGCGTCTTCGATGAAGATATCGAGCACGAGTTTACCCGTCACACCGTTGCCGCGACCCTCACGGCTGGTCACGGTTCGTTGGGACCGCTGGGCGAGGGAGCGGTGGGGGCGATGGTGCTGACGCAGGCCCTGGCGGCCACGGGCGACGAGGAATTCCACCCGGATGCTCGCTCGACGTCTGGAGCGGTGTTCTTCTTCGAAGAGATGTCGATCACCCCAGCGGTCCGGCTCCAGGCGGGTGCCCGGCTGGAGGCCCAGCGGGCGCGGGCACTGCCGAACGAGACGTTCCCGGGGCTGCGTGACGGGCGTTCGAGCGTCACCTTGTCCGGGTCTCTTGGCGCGAACCTCCGGCCAGTTCGGGGTCTGGAGCTGGGTGCCCAACTGGCCAGGGCCCACCGGGCGCCGCTGGTGGAGGAGCTGTGGTCGCACGGTCCCCACCTGGGCACCGGCCGCTACGAGATCGGCGACCCGGATCTGCCCAACGAGATCGGGCACGGGTTCGACATCTTCGGGCGGTATACCGCTGGCGTAGTGGCGGTGGAAGTCGCCGGCTTCTTCAACCGTATCGACGACTTCGTGATCCTGCGGGCCACGGGGGAGACTGAATCGGCCTCCGGCTTCCCGATCCACGTCTACGAAGCGGACGCCGCCGAGCTCATGGGAGGCGAAGGCGTACTGGAGCTCCGGCCGAACGACCCGCTCACGATCCGCGGCACGGTGGACGTAGTGCGAGGCAGCCGACGGGACGGGGGGCGCACACCGCTCCCTTACATGCCGCCGGCGCGAGCGCTGTTCGAGGTCGAGTACGAGGCCGGGTCCTGGTGGCTGGGGGTTCGCAGCCGGACCGCCGCGGCCCAGCGCCGGGTGGCCCACGAGCAGCCCACCGACGGCTACACGCTATTCGACCTCCAGATGGGGCTGAGGCCTGGAGGGGGCGCGGCCGGCCATTTCCTGGTCCTCAGGGTGGACAACGTGCTGGACACCGCTTATCGCGACCACCTGTCCCGGGTGGAGGATCGGCGGTTCCCCATGCCCGGGCGGAACATCAGCGTGTCGTATCGGCGGCGGTTCTGAAGCGCGAGTCGCGAAGTCCGACCTGTTCGTCGTCGAATCACCCCTGGTGTAACTTGAGCTTGTCAGCCCGGGCCGGTCCGGACAGGGCGCGCTCGATGTCGGCGCCGCCCGGCTCCTGGAAGACGCGTAGGCCGAATTCCGGGACGGTGGCCAGGACGTGGTCGAAGATGTCGGCCTGAACGCCTTCGTGCTGAACCCAGCGGATGTCGCTGGTGAAGGTGTAGATCTCGATGGGCAGGCCTTTAGGCCCGGGCGCCATCTGGCGCACCAGGAGGATCATGTCCTGTCGGAGGCCCGGGTGCGCCCGGAGGTACTCGATCAGGTAGGCCCGGAAGGTGCCCACGTTGGTCATGCGGCGGACGTGGGGCACGTGGCCTTCCTTGTCGGGGTGCTCCATGTTGTAGGCCTCTATCTCCTCCCGCTTCTTCCGGACGTAATCGCTCAGGAGCTCCCAGCGGCCGAACTGCTCCACCTCTTCCGGTTCGAGGAACCGGATGGTGCTCTGGTCGATGTGGACGGAGCGCTTGATCCGTCGTCCTCCGGCCTCCTGCATTCCTCGCCAGTTCTTGAACGAGTGTTCCAGGAACTTGTGGGTTGGGATGACGGTGAAGGTCTGGTCCCAGTTCTGGACCTTGATGGAGTTCAGGGCGATGTCCACCACGTCACCGTCGGCCTGGAACTGTGTCATCTCGATCCAGTCGCCCACCCTGAGGAGGTCATTGGTGGTGATCTGGACGCCGGCGACGAGGGAGAGGAGGGTGTCCCGGAAGACCAGGAGCAGCACGGCGGTCATGGCGCCGAGGCCGCCCAGGAAGATGGCGGGGTTCCGGTCCATGAGCACGGCCACGACCAGGATGACCGCTGCCATGTGGGCCAGCACGCTGGCCACCTGGAGGAATCCCTTGATGGGCCGTTCGCCCGCCCGCGGCCGCAGCACGTATATGCGGTTGATCCCGTCCAGCAGAGCGGCGAAGGCGCGTGCCACGATGATGATCTGCGCGGCCAGGAGCCCCCGCTTGATGACGATCAGGATGGTCTCGGACAGGTGGGGGACCAGGTCCACGCCGAGCTGCCAGACCAGGAGTGGCACCGCCCAGGCCAGGCGCTGGGGGAGGTGGGCGTCGAAGAGCGCCTGGTCCCAGGCGTGGCGGCTCTCCCTGGCCACGGCTTCCAGGAGCCTGAGCAGCCAGTGCCGGACGGCCCGGTGGATGATCTCCCCCACCACCAGCACCGCGGCGGCTATCAGGAGAGCCGAGGTGACGGGATATGCCATGATCCAGTCGCTGAGCGGGCTCAGGAGCGGGTGGACCGGCTCGACCGCCCGGGCCGGCAGGTCTTCCGCCGCGGGGCTCTCCTGGAAGGCCGCGAGAGCGGTGCTCATGATCAGGTTCAGCATGCTATCAGCATCTGTGGCAGCCTCTATCTCAGCCACTCATCGAGCCATTCGAATACCGTCCCCCACCACACCAGGGCGTTGGCGGGCCTGAGGATCCAGTGGCCTTCGTCGGGGAAGTATAGGAGTCGTGCCGGGATGTCTTGTCTCCGGAGCGCGGTGAAGGCGCCCAGCCCCTGCTCGATGGGGACGCGGTAGTCGAGCTGGCCGTGGATGACCAGCATGGGCGTCCGCCAATGCTCCACGTGGACCGCGGGGTTCCAGCGCTGGTAGTCCTCGGGCGCCTCCCATGGCGGCCCGCCGAACTCCCACTCGGGGAACCAGAGTTCCTCGGTGGCGAAGTACATGCTCCGGAGGTCGAAGACGCCGGCGTGGTTGACCAGCGTGCGGAAGCGGTCGCCGGTCCGGCCCTGGAACCAGTTCATCATGTAGCCGCCGTAGGAGGCGCCGGCGGCTGCCACCCTGTCGTCGTCCAGGAACGGGTACTCGGCCAGCGCGTGGTCCAGGGCCAGCATGAGGTCCTCGAAGACGCGGCCGCCCCAGTCCCGGCTGATCTCGTCGGTGAACTGCTGGCCGAAGCCCGTGCTGCCCCGGGGGTTGGGCGCGATCACCACGTAACCCGGCGAGGCGAAGAGGTTGTAGTTCCAGCGGTAGTGGAAGAAGTCGCTCCAGGCGCTCTGCGGCCCGCCGTGGACCAGGAATATCACCGGGTACCGTTGCGCCGGGTCGAAGTCGGGCGGCTTGACCATGAAGCTCTGGACCCGGGCGCCCTGGGCGCCGGCGTGCCAGAACGTCTCCACCGGCTGGAGCGCCAGCTGTGAGACCAGGCGGTCGTTCACGCGGGTGAGGCGCCGCCGCTCCCGGCCCCGGTCGTCCACCAGGACCAGCTCGGTGGGCTGGTGGGCCTGCTGCCTGGCCACGACGATCCGGCTGCCGTCGCCGACCAGGGCGAAGGCGCCGTCGTAGGCGTCGCCGGTCACCGGCCGGGCCACGCCGTCCCGGAGCCCGACCCGGTAGATCCGGACGTGCACCTCGTCCTGCGCGTTGAAGAAGATGGCCCTGGAGTCCGGCGTCCACTTGTAGCTGCTGACGGAGCGGTCCAGGTCACCCGTCAGGGCCCTGGTCCGGCCGGTGCGACGGTCGTAGAGCATAAGGACCGCCCGGTCCGCCTCGAAGCCCGGCCGCTCCTGGGACAGCCACGCGATCCAGCGGCCGTCGGGCGAGTAGCGGGGCGCCACGTCGTTGCCGTCGCCGGGGCTCAGGCGCCGGGGCTCACCGCCCGCGATGGGCACCAGCCAGACGTTGTTGCCCGTGCCCACGGCCGTCTGCTCGTCCACGTTGCGGACGAAGGCCAACTCGGTGCCGTCGGGACTGATGTCGTAGTCGTGGAACCCGCCCAGGGCGATGGGCGGCGAGTCGTAGGGCCCGGGCGTCAGGTCCCGGGTCTCACCCGTTGCGGGGTCGATGACCAAGACGTGGCTCCGCTTGCCGTCCAGCCAGCGGTCCCAGTGACGGACCATGATGTCGTCGTAGATCTTTGCGCTGGACCGGGACCCGGCCAGGCGACGCATTGCCTCGCCACCTTCGTCGCCCTCGACCCAGACCCGGCTGGTGAAGGCCAGTAGCGACCCGTCGGGCGACCAGACCGGACCGCCGGCGCCGCCCTCCACCCGCGTCAGCTGCCGGGCCTCTCCGCCCGCGGCGGGCATGAGCCAGATCTGTGGGCCGTCCTCGTTCCTGGCGGAGACGAAGGCGATGCTCTGTCCGTCCGGCGACCAGGCCGGCGAGGAGGACGACGCATCGCCGTGGGTCAGCTGCCGGGGCTCACCGCCCGCCACGGGCACCAGCCACAGGTGGGTTCTGCCCCGGTCCGTGTCAACGTCGTATCTGGTGACGGTGTAGACCACGCTCCGACTGTCCGGGCTGACCGCGGGCGCGCCGACTCGACCCATCGCCCAGAGGTCCTCGGGCGTCATGGGACGCTGCTGCTGGGCTGCCGCCGGTGCGGTGGTGGCGGCCAGCGTGGTGGTCAGGCATGCCACTGCAAACACGAGCAGGGATGTGACGAACCTGTCGCGGGAGTAACCGACCCTGGTGCTCATCATCGTGCCTCGGTGTGGTGTCACATGGGAGCGGCCGGCTGTCACGGGGACACCCACCGCAGAACAATCGTGGTCAAGACCGTCGGCTGCCGCAAGTGAGCGGGGGAGGCGCTCCGGTGGCGCGGGCTCAGCGACGGCTCTCACCTCCGGCTCTTGAAGGCTCTCGTCCTGTGCTCCCGGTCAGTCCGGCAGCAGTATCCCTCAGCCCCTGGAGCAGCGCTTCCAGATGGTCGTCCGTGGTGGCGGGATTCATCAGCGTAACTCGAAGGACGCGACGGCCGCCCAGTACTGTGGCGGTGATCCAGCCGCGGCCGGAAGCGTTGTAGACCTCCCGTAGGCGATTCTGTAGCGAGTCAAGCTCCTCGGTCGGCCGGTCCCGCCAGGCCACCGGCAGGTGGCGAAAGCAGAGGATGTTGGATTCGGGTGCATGGGCCGGCTCGAAGTCGTCGGCCTCCTGGAGCTTCCGGAACAGGGCTGCGGCCCTGTCCACGGTGTGCTCCTGGAGCCGCGCGAAATGGTCCAGCCCGTGGATCTGGACGGATATCCAGATCTTGAGCGCATCGAACCGCTTGGAGCACTGGAGGGTGCGCCGGCCTATGTCGTGGGACCGGCTCTCACCGGGCCGGGGGTGGAACAGGTAGGGCGCCGTCTGCTGGAACGCCGAGTCCAGGTGGCGCCGGTCCCGGACCAGGATAGCACCGGCGGAGATGGGCATGAACATCATCTTGTGCGGGTCCCACGAGACCGAGTCGGCACGCTCCATTCCACGCAGCCTCTCCCTCAGTCGATCACTGGCCATGAAGGACGCGCCGTGGGCGCCGTCCACATGGAGCCAGATAGACTCGCTGCGGGCGATGTCCGCGATGGCGCTGAGGTCGTCGAAGAGCCCGGTGGCGGTGCTTCCACCCGTGGCCACAATGGCCAGCGGGATGCGACCCCTGGACCGGGCATCGGCGATGGCCCGCTCCAGGGCCGCCGGGTCGAGGCGGAAATCACGTTCCGCGACGCGGATCCCGGCGCCGTGGCCCAGCCCCATGACGCCCAGCGCCCGCTCGATGGAGTAATGGGCATGATCGGCGACGAAGACCGCCGCCCGCTCCAGCTGCGATGATCCCTGCACGCCGTCCCGCCACGCACCGGGGAAGGTGGCCTCACGGGCCGCCAGCAGCCCCGTGAGGTTGGCGGCGCTCCCACCGGAGACGAGGGTGCCGTCGCTCTGGGGCGGGAAGTCCAGCAGCTCACGCATCCAGCCCACCACCTGCTGCTCCACGCCCGTCCCCGTGGGAGCCATCTCCCAGACAGCGGTGGACTGGTTCAGCAAGCTCGTCAGCGCGTCCGCCAGCACCGCGTGTGGCAGCGGCGGAGCCACTTGATGGCCCATGTACATGGGGTGGGCCAGGTGGATGGAATCGTCCACCACCCGCTCCCACACGTCTGCCCACACAACTTCCGCCGGGCGACCCTCACGCGGCAACGGCTCGGCGAACCGGCCCAGCAGATCCGACGGCGCCAGCGGCGTAGATACCGGACGCTCCGCCACCGTGTCCAGGTATTCAGCCATGCGCTCCACCAGCACCCGGCCCGACTCCCTCAGTACATCCCCTGCTGCCCCCATCACCCCTACCCTGCCTTTCTCGATCTGGATTCCACGCTGAAACATGGCTCCTGCATCACCGCGACGTTCAGGCTTCAGCGCGGCACAAGCTTAGCACCGGCGCCAAGCCGAGTCGAGCCGGCGCTTCGACGTCCTCAGGGCCATGGCTCCGGGCGCGCTCACCACCAGGCGCCGCTGCGTCGGCTCCTGTCAACAGGAAGCGTTGGCGGGAAGCGGCCCACAGCCACCCTCACTCGCTGCGCCCGGGGCGTCGCCGTAATGGTTCTCCCTACGACGGGGCTGGCCACGAAATCAGGAGATGTCTTATTGCCACCACGCGAGTACGTTGCCACATCAGGGTACGCTCGATGCGCGCGAGGGACAGTCACCAGTGAACGCGAAGGCGCTCAAGCCATGAATCGTATCGCCGAGACGATCCACCTCCGGCCCAGTCCCCGGCTCCGGCTGCGGAAGATCTGCAGGAGCTGCCTGTACCGCGAGCCCGACCGGCGTGCCCTGCGGTCACCGGTGCTGGCCGGGAGCAAGCCCCCGGTCATCCCTCGCAGCCACTGTCGCTACACCCTCCAGACGGAGCCGCCGCTTTTCCGACAGCGGAAGCGCTGATCCGGCGGCCGGCAGGAGCTGGCGGGGCGGGGATTCGGTGCAGGGCCTGCCGGGTGGTCGGAATCCGGGCGGGGTCGTATACTCCCGGTCGTGAATCTCTTGGTGCGTCTCATCTGGCTATTGCTGGTGGCGCGGTTCCGGTCCCGGTGCCATGTCCTGGGGCCTGTGCGCACGCCGTTCCGGGTCATGCCCACGGACCTGGACATACTGCGTCACGTCAACAATGGCATCTACCTCTCTCTTTTGGACCTGGCTCGTACCGACCTGCTCATCCGATCGGGGCTGGCGCCGCGGGTACGCAGGAGGAGATGGGTGGCGGTGGTCACCGCGGAGAGCATCAGGTTCCGGCGGTCGCTCACCATCTTCCAGCGGTTCCACGTGGAGAGCAGGGTGGTGGGCTGGGATGACCGCAACATCTACGTGGACCAGCGGTTCATACGGGGCGACGAGCTGATTGCCAGCGCGCTGGTGGCTGGCCGGTTCCTGGGGCCTGAAGGATCCGTTCCACCGGCGGCCGTCCTGGCGCTGGCCGGTCTGGAGGAGAAGGACCGGCCGGCCATGCCGGAATGGGCGGAGCGGCTGGCGGGAGCGCAGCAGGCGCTGGCCAGCTCCGCGATTCAGGAAGATCCCGGCCCGGGAGTGTGACCGTGAAGCGGGAGAATGCGCTGGCCGCGGCGGGTGGCGGTGACAACTGGGATTTCGTAGTCGTCGGTGGCGGCGCCACCGGTCTCGGAGTGGCCATCGACGCCGCGGCGCGGGGCTACCAAACCTTGCTCCTGGAGCAGAGCGACCTGGGCAAGGGCACCTCCAGCCGCAGCACGAAGCTCGTCCATGGCGGGGTGCGATACCTCCAGCAGGGCAACGTGGCCCTGGTCATCGAGGCCCTCAAGGAGCGGGGACTACTCCGGGCCAACGCGCCGCACCTGGTCCGCAACCTCTCGTTCGTGGTGCCCAACTACGAGTGGTGGGAGGGTCCGTTCTACGGCACCGGCCTCAAGATCTACGACCTGCTGGCCGGCAGACACGGCTTCGGCCGGTCCCGTGTCCTCTCCCGTGAGCGTACGCTCCAGCTCCTGCCCACCATCGAGCGCAAGGGCCTCAACGGCGGCGTCATCTATTACGACGGGCAGTTCGACGATGCCCGTCTCTGTGTCGCCATGGCCCGCACCGCTGCCGGTCAAGGGGCGACCATCGTGAACTACATGCGCGTCACCGACCTGCTGAAGGAGCATGGCCAGGTGGTGGGGGTGCGTGTGCGGGACGAGGAGTCGGCCCCGCCCGTCGAGCGGGAGATTCGCGCCGGCGTGGTGATAAATGCCACCGGGCCATGGGCCGACGACCTCAGGCGTATGGACGACCCGTCCACGCCGCGCCTGGTCCGTCACAGCCAGGGCGTGCACATAGTCCTGGACCGCGACTTCCTTCCCGGCGAGAGCGCCATCATGGTCCCCCGCACCGATGACAAGCGCGTCCTGTTCGCCATACCATGGCTGGACAGGGTCATCGTCGGCACCACGGATACTCCTGTGGATCGGCCCGCGCTGGAGCCGGTCGCCCTCGATGAGGAGGTCGAGTTCCTGCTGGAGCACGCCGGGAGGTACCTGGAGCGGGACCCCCGCCGGGAGGATGTACTGAGCATCTTCGTCGGGCTCCGGCCGCTGGTGGGGGGTGACGACGACGATATCGCCACGGCTTCGCTCTCAAGGGACCACATACTCCTCATATCCGATTCCGGCCTGGTCACGATCACCGGTGGGAAGTGGACCACGTACCGGAAGATGGCCGAGGACACGGTGGACCAGAGCGCCACGCTGGCGGGCCTGGATGATCGGCCGTGTGTGACCCGTACCCTGCACCTGCACGGCTACCACGCACGAGCCGAGCGGTTCGGTGAGCTGGCCCACTACGGCTCGGACGCGCCCGAGCTGCGTGACCTGCTGCGAGGGGACCGCCGGTACGGCGAGCCACTCCACAAGTCGTTCCCGATACGAGCGGGCGAGGTGGTGTGGGCGGCCCGGCACGAGCTGGCCCGGACGGTGGACGATTTCCTGTCGCGCCGCACCAGGGCCCTGCTGCTGGACGCCAGGGCCGCCATGGAGGTGGCGCCCACCGTGGCGGCGCTCCTGGCCGAGGAGCTGGGCCGGGACAGCGACTGGGCTCGTGCCCAGGTGGAGGAGTTCCAGGAGCTGGCCGGGAATTACCTGCCCCGCTAACGGGGCTTGCCCGCGCGACCAGGAATCCCGTTTGTCATTTTCGGGACCAGGTATCCCGTCCTTCGTGTTGGTCCACCAGCCGGACCCTTAGCCAGCGGCGGGCGCTGTTGATGAACCAGATCCGGGTGGCCTGCTCGAGGTGGCCAGGTCGGAGGACCTGCTCCCGGACCACTCCCCGATCCAGGAGCTCGGCCCTGAAGCAGCCTGGTAGCAGGCCCGCCTCCAGTGGCGGAGTGACCAGCCGCCCCTCCAGCTCGACGACGAGGTTGCCACGCGTGAATTCGGTGAGCTCGTCCCGCTCGTTCCGGAGAAGGACGTCGAAGACGTGGTGGCGACCGGCGGCGCGGGTGTCGTACACGTCCCGGTGCGTGGTCTTGTGGAACAGGAACCGGTCGCTGGACAGGACCGGCAGCTCAGCCAGCACCACAGGCAGCGGTCGGGCCAGGGGGTCGGTTTCGGACGTGAGGTCGGCCGCGGTTTCGGACGCGGGGTCGGACGCGGGGTCGGGTGATTCACTGCCCACCAATCCCAGTGGCTTGTGCTCCAGGGAAAAGCTGCCGTCGCCACCGAGCAGCAGCCTGAGGCGGCGTGGCTCCCCGCTGGCCGCCGCCGCTAGCGTCGCCCGTATCTCGGCCTCCGGGAAGGGCAAGCCGAAGTAGTCTGCGGACTGGCGCATCCGTTCCAGGTGCCGCTCCTGCCGGACGATCCGCCCCTGGTGGGTGGCCATGGTCTCGATCAGACGGAACTCCGGCCAGCTCTCTCTTACGACGGCGGCTTTCGCGAGCAACTCGTCGTACTCCGACTCCGACGTGGAATCCCAGACTATCCCGCCTCCGGCGCCGTACTCCGCGGCCCCTGACTCCCTGTCGAGCCACAGCGTTCGGATCGGCACGTTGAACGACATCGAGCCGTCCGGCCGGATCATGCCGATGGCGCCGCAGTAAACCTCCCGTGGGGATGTTTCCAGCTCGGCGATGAGGTCCATAGTGCTGATCTTGGGTGCGCCGGTCACTGATCCACAGGGGAACAGGGCCTGGAGCATCTGGCCCAGGCCGACCTCCTCCCGGAGGCGGCCTTCCACCGTGGACGTGAGCTGCCAGACGGTACGATAGCGCTCGACCTGGAACAGGCTGGGTACCTTGATCGAGCCCGTCTCGCAGATCCGGCCCAGGTCGTTCCGGAGCAGGTCCACGATCATGAGGTTCTCGGCCCGGTCCTTCTCCGACGCCCGGAGCTCGGCCGCCCGGTCCTGGTCCTCCTGCCACCACCGACCTCTGGCCCGTGTGCCCTTCATCGGCCGGGTCTCGATCCGCCGTCCGGTGGTCCGGAAGAAGAGTTCCGGTGACACGGACACCACAGCCTCACGACCCAGGTCCAGCAACGCGTGCCAGCCGGCTCCCTGTGCACGCCGCAGCGTCTCGTAGAGCCGTGCCAGATCCGCGCATTCCACTACCCGGCCGTCGACTCTGGCTGGTGCTGGCGATGTCCGCGCCGCCGTCGGTGCCCGCTCCGGCTCCGCTGTGCGAGTGCTGCCCCGGAACCGGGCGGTCAGGTTGACCTGGTAGGTTCGGCCCCGGGCTATGGCTGTCTTCACCGTCGCCACCGCCCGCTCATAGTGCTCCCGGTCCAGCTCCAGCTCCCACTCCGGGAGCGGAGCGCCGACCGAGTGGATAGCGGGGCCGGGAGCCTCCGAGCCGGCGTGGTTGCCCTGAGCCGTGGGGGCTGCCGGGTCTGGGCCATGGAAGAGTCCGAACCAGACCAGAGGCAGGCGGTTGCCAGTCCGGACCGCCATGCGCCGCTCGAATGCCGGCGCCGCCTCGTAGGCGATGAATCCAGCGGCGTGGAGTCCCTGCCCGACCGCCCCCTGGATTTCGGCCACCGCGGGCAGCACGTCTTCCAGACGGCGTGCCTGCACCACACGCACGGGATCACGATACACCGTGCGGCCCGGGATCCCGGTCACGGGGTCGGGAAAGTCGAAGATGAGCATGGCCATAGGTGCGGAAGGATGGGCCGCTCCCCTCTTCTTGGAAAGGCTGCGGCACCCTGTCTCGTTGCCGGCGATGCTGCGCCACGGCGCCGCCTGTCCCGATGCGCTATGTTCCTGCCCAACGACGCGCCGATCTTTCGCGGCAGCAGCGACTGAAGCATGAACGGAGCAGACAAGATCCAGGTGACCTCGCCCCCGCTCGCCCGCACCCGGCCCGACCAGCAGCACTCGGTCGACGCTCGTTCGGTACTCCGGGAGACCTTCGGCTTCGACTCATTCCGGCCTGGCCAGCAGGAGGTGATCGAGGCGGTCCTGGACGGGCACGACTGCATCGCGGTCATGCCCACGGGGGCAGGGAAGTCTCTCACCTTCCAGCTCCCGGCCCGGCTGCTACGCGGCACGGTGCTGGTCGTCTCGCCCCTGATCAGCCTGATGAAGGACCAGGTCGACGCACTCCAGGAGCTGGGGTTCCGGGCGACGGCGTTGAACTCCACACTCGGGCCTGACGAGCGCCGTCGTCGCGTCGATGGGCTCCGGCGAGGTGAGTACGAGCTGGTCTACCTGGCGCCGGAAGCGCTGGATGGCCACCTGCGAGACGCCATCCAGGCCTGGCCCCTGTCGCTGCTGGTGGTGGACGAGGCCCATTGCATCAGCCAGTGGGGACACGATTTCAGGCCCAGCTACCGACGGCTGCTCGGGCTCAAGGACGAGCTCGGGGTGCCGGTGCTGGCCCTCACCGCCACGGCCACCCGCCGCGTGGCCCGTGATATCCTGCGCCAGCTGGGAATGCACAAGCCCAGAGGGTACAAGGGCTCCTTCTTCCGTCCCAACCTGCGGGTGCACGCCCGGAAGAAGGGCCAGGGCGGGCACACCCGCCGGGAGATCCTGGCGCTGGTCCGGGAGCGGGCGGGGCAGAGCGGGATCGTGTACTGCCTCTCCCGACGTACCGTGGAGCAGACCGCCGCCTACCTGGCCAGCCACGGCATCAGGGCCCTACCGTACCACGCCGGGATGGAAGACCACGAGCGGACAGCGCACCAGGAGGCCTTCCAGAAGGACGACGCCGAGGTGATCGTGGCCACCATCGCCTTCGGCATGGGCATCGACAAGTCCAACGTCCGCTTCGTCATCCATCGGGACATGCCCAAGGACGTTGAGAGCTGGTACCAGGAGATCGGTCGGGCTGGTCGGGACGGCCTCCCGTCGGACTGCTTCGTCTTCTATTCCTGGGCCGACGTCAAGCTCCACGAGCGCTTCCTCGACGACATCCAGGACCCGGCCCTGCGCGCTGACAAGGCCAGGGCCACCACTACCCTGTTCGAGCTCCTGGAGCGCAGCGCCTGCCGACACCGCGGCATCGTGGCCCACTTCGACGAGACGATCGACGCGTGCGGCGACGCCTGCGATGTGTGCCGGGGCGTGGACGTGGCAGAGCTGGCCGCCGAAGCCATGATGGGGTCCGACACCGGGGGGGCTGGACCAAGGGGCGGTCGCCGCCGGGCTCGTGCCCAGGCCGCCGGGCCAGCTCATGCTCCGCCGGCCGTCGATGCCGTCACGGGTCCGCTGTTCGAGCGGCTACGGGCGCTGCGCAAGAGACTGGCGGAAGAACGGGGCGTGCCCGCCTACATCATCTTCAGCGACCGCGTGCTACGGACCATGGCGGACCACCGGCCGGCCACACCGGGCGAGCTGCTCCGGATATCCGGCGTGGGACCGCAGAAGCTGGAGCGCTACGGCAACGCCTTCCTGAACGTCATCGCGGGTGGAGAATGACCCTCTGACGCAGGATCACCAGGAGCCCGAGCCCCAGCCCCAGGAACGCCACCGCCAGCCACTGCCAGAAGGCGAAGCTGAGCCAGAAGGGGACGCCCATCTCGCGCCAGGCGGTGTTCACCCAACCCAGCTCCCGCTGGTCGAAGTAGAGCGCCAACTGGCTGATGCCCACCGCGCAGAGCGGCAACAGTACCAGGAGCGCCGGCCACAGGGCCCCGGAGGCATGACGGATACGATGGACGTAGAGCCCCAGCACCCCGCCGTAGAGGCCCAGGAACGTCACCAGCGCCAGGATCTCGTGTCCCTTCCGGTGGAGCCACGACAGGTCCAGCGCGAACAGCGCCTCGATGGATAGCAGCATCCCACCCAGCAGGCCCAGCCGGAGCGCCAGGACGGTCAGCCTCGGCCGGGAGCCAAGCCGGGCCGAGGCACGGTCCAGGTGGCCTGCCACAGGCCACAACAGCAGCGTCGTCAGCAGGAGAGCGCCTGCCAACCAGACCGCCCCGTCAGGGTTGTGCCTCCGGGAGCCGAGTCGTGAGATCACCGTGTAGACCCAGTCGAACCCGCCAGGAACCTGCGCCGCCGCCACCGCCACTCCAGCCATTGCGATCAGGGCCGATGCAGAGAAGCAGATCACCGCGCCCCTGAACCCAACCTCCAGCCTCTTCACTACCACTTCCTGAACTTCCTCCCGGTCCAGCGAACCACATCATGCGCTCCCCTGTCTACGCGCAGTACGGCCTTCCGGTTCCCCCACTCGCCGCTTCATTGTTGTTTGTCGCCCCGGCGTCTACATTGACCACCGCTAATCCCCGTCCCTGCACCTGGACCTGCCGACCGGAGAGCGCGAGATGTCGCTGCCTTTGCCTCCTGCTGTCGATTCCATGTGGGCTGCCACTGCCGGCCCCTATGCCCCCAACCCAGCCCTCGATGGCGACACAACCGTGGACGTGGCCATCATCGGGGGCGGATACACCGGCCTGACCACCGCCTACGAGCTGCGTCGCGCCGATCCCAGCCTGAACGTGGCAGTCCTCGAGGCACGGGAAGTGGGCTTCGGCGGTAGCGGCCGCAACGGCTCCTTCGCCATGACCGTCGTGGGACTCGGCTTCAGTGGAACCGCCATGATCAAGGGCAAGGACTTCCTCGTCCAGGCGCACCGCTACATGATGCGAGCGGTGGACACCCTCGACGAGCTCGTGGACAACGAAGGCCTCGACTGCGACAAGATCCGGCCCGGCTTCCTCCGCGTCGCCACAACCGAGAAGTACCTGCGCAGAATCCGCAAAGAGGTGGACCTCATGAACCGCCTCGGATTCGACGACATCTTCTACATGGACAAGGACGACGTGCGCCAGCGCGTCAACTCGCCCGTCCACCTGGGCGCGCTCTGGGAACCCCGCCTCATCCTGGTCCACCCCCTCAAGCTCGTACGCGCAGAACGTGACCTGGCAACCCGCTACGGCGCCACCGTCTACGAAAACACACCGGTGCTCCGGGTGCGACGCGGCGAAAACTTCGACCTGGAAACACCATCGGGTACCATGACCGCCAACAAGGTGGTCTTCGCCACCAACGCATACTCCCACTTCTTCCCCGGGCTCAAGAGGAAGCAGGTCCCCGCCTTCACACACATGCTCTCCACTGAACCCCTGACGCCAGAGCAGCTCGAACCCATCGGCTGGCAGGGACGGGAAGGCGTCGAGGACATGCGCAATCTCATCCACCACTACCGCCTCACCGCCGACAACCGCGTCACCATGGGTGGCGGACCCGTGGGCTTCACCTGGGGCAACAGCCTGAACGCCGACCATAGACCCGCCGCCTGGCAGGAAGTGGAATCCCACTTCCGCGTCACATTCCCCCACCTGCGCGACGTCCAGTTCAGCCACCGCTGGGGCGGACCGTTCTCCGTCACCATGGACCTCACCCCGGCCATGGGATTCCTCGGCGACAAGCGCGCAATCTACAGCCTGGGCTGCATCGGGCACGGCGTCTCCATGGTACACCTGAACGCACAGGTCCTACGAGACATGGTCCTGGACAGGGAGTCGGAGCTCACCGAATCCCCATTCGTCGGACGACGCGTCATACCATGGCCGCCCGAGCCAATTCGCCTGGCCATGGGCCTCGCCATGCGCAGCTATCTCCGGCTCGAGGACTGGAGCAGGGAGCGTGACCTGCGCAGGGCAAAGGCACAGGTCCACGCCCACCAGCCACCACCAGCCGTGAGCGCCGGCGTCCAGAAGTAGACCGACGGGGGCCGCGTCACCCGCAAGACCGCGGCCCCCGACCCCGCGCGTAATCCGCCACCGGCATAGCCCTGGCAAGCATAAAAATAACTTATGCATCTTATCGTATACTTATATTTGTGTACTGGTTCGGCCCTTGTTATAATGTGGGCGTCGAGTTGAAAGGGACTCGGCAGTTGGTGTAGGAACTGGGAAAAGGGACGGGACAGGAGGAGGTTCGATGCGGGCGATCAGGCAGGTAGTATTGGCGAGGGAGGTGGTGGATCGTGCACGGCGACGGGCGCGGTCAACGGGTGCGGATGAGGGTGGTGCGGTGGTGGAAGTGCCTGTAGTCGAACTGGGTAAGCGAGTACGTCGTCGTCGGGACTGGCGCAGCGGTCGTATGACGAGCGCCTGGCGGTAGTCAGCCGTCACGACGAGCAGGAGGCAGGGGGCGGTGAGCGAGAGCTTGCCGCCCCTTCGCCGTGTTGTGGC
Source organism: Gemmatimonadota bacterium (assembly GCA_007126035.1). Taxonomy (GTDB): domain Bacteria; phylum Gemmatimonadota; class Gemmatimonadetes; order Longimicrobiales; family RSA9; genus SLCC01. Next base: position 11,213 of record SLCC01000153.1, on the reverse strand, counting down.
GGGGTCGGCTTACCGGGCGCCTCACGGTGTGAAGAGCTTTGCTCTTGCCCCCTCGGAGATTGCTGCGACGGCGGGGTGTTTGATCCTTCGTTCGCCTGTGATGGCGTAGTACCGTTCCCTTATCCCTGAGGCGGTGCCGATGAGCAGCACGCCGAACTTCTCGCAGATCTCGTCTGCGATGAGTGAGGGGGCGGCGAAGAGTCCCTGACCGGCCTCGGCGAAGACGCGGATGAGAGCGCTGTCGGCGAATTCAGCGACGGGCACCGGTTGGATCCGTCTGGCTGCGAACCAGTCGTCGAGTGATCGACGCAGGGGGTAGCCGTCGGTGTGCAGGAGGAATGGCGCGCCGTCGAGGCTGTCGGGGAAGTTGTCGATGAGTGGTGCTGCCAGGTCTTCCCGGCCGAAGATGCCGATTTCTGATTCGCCCAGGACGTGGTTGTAGGCCTGGACGCTGATGTGTGGCGGGATGGGCATGTCGGAGAGGACGAGGTCGAGCTCGTGGGTGGCGAGTTGTCCCAGGAGGTGGTCGTGTCGGTCCTCCCTGACCACGAACCGGACGGGGTCCTCCATGTCGAAGGCGGGCTGGAGGAGGTGGTAAATGATGATCTTGGGGATGGAGTCGGTGACGCCGACGACGAGCCGGAGCGGCCTGCCTTCGAGGCGTCCTTTCAGGGTGTCGGACAGTTCTCGGCCGAGGCTGAAGATCTCGTCGGCGTAGTCCAGGACGACGCGTCCTTCTGGTGTCAGGGTAAGCGATCGACCGGTCCGGTCGAACAGAGAGTGTCCCAGTGCGCGCTCGAGCTTGCGTATCTGGGCGCTGACGGCGGGCTGGCTCACGTGGAGCTTCTTGGCGGCGGCGGTGACGCCGCCCTCGCGGGCAACCGTCCAGAAGTAGTGGAGGTGCTTGTAGTTCAGGACTCCTCCCCGTCCACCTCTGCCACGTCGCCCCGGGCCAGCTCGAGGCGGATGTAGTGTTCCAGGGCGACGATGTCCCTGGGGCGCATCAGGCGCAGCCCCCAGTGAGGCATGCCCAGCTCGTTCCCGATGAAGACCTTGCGGTGCAGATCTTCGGGGCTCCAGTCGCGCTGCCAGTCGGCACGCTGGAGTGGCTCCGGCCTGATGGTGTCTCCGTCGATGACGCGGCCGCCATCGCCGTGTCCTTCCGGTCCGTGGCAGTCGGCGCAGACCCAGGAGTATATGTCGCGCCCCCGTTCGACCGCCGCCTCCTGGCTGGCCCAGACCACCGTATCGAACGCCACCGGATCGAAGCGACGCTCGGCGAGGGCGAGCTCGTCCGTTGCCGTTCGCTGCTCCGGTGAACGTTCCAGCTCACAAGCCGCGGCGGCGAGGGCCGCGGCGACTACGGCGGTCGGGCTGATCCAGCGCATGCGTTCTCCTCTATTTCGGTCTGGTGCAGGGCCAAAGATATGATGAGGGGGCCGAAGAAGGACAGCTTTCCAGCCGCAAGACACCGAGAGACTGGTCGGGTCATGCGGCTGGAAAGCCCGGGCGTTGATACGTCTACGGGCGCCGGTTTGTCAGCCCGCGCGGGTCAGCCCTCCAGCACCGGCTTCAAGACCTCCTCCAGCGTGGGGCTTCCCAGGACCTGCAGTTCGTAGCGGATCCGGGTGTGGGGGAGGGGGATGTCGATGAGCCGACCCAGGTCTATGGGTGTGCCGATGGCGATTGCTTCCACGCCGTTCTCGGCGGCTGCCCTGATGGTGGTCTCCAGGTCCTGGATCTGCCGCTCGCCGTAGCCCATTGCCGGGAGTAGCGGCCCGATCCCCGGGTATTTCTCGAAGGTGGCAGCGATCTCGCCGACAGCGAATGGTCGAGGATCCACGAGCTCGGCGGCCCCTGCCTTCCGGGCCCCGACGATGCCGGCCCCGAAGGTCATCTCTCCGTGGGTCAGTGTGGGCCCGTCCTCCACACAGAGGACGCGCTTGCCCCGCAGCACCTCGGGCTCGTCGATGAACAGGGGCGATGCCGCCTCGATGATGACGGCGTCCGGATTCACGGAGCGCACGTTGTCGGCCACCGCGAAGACGTCGTCCGTGTGGGCGGTGTCGATCTTGTTGACGATGACCGCGTCGGCCAGCCGGACGTTGATCTCACCGGGGTAGTAGCTCAGCTCATGGCCCGCCCGGTGGGGGTCGACCAGGGTGAGATAGACGTCCGGCTTGTAGAAGGCGAAATCGTTGTTGCCGCCGTCCCACAGGATGACGTCTGCCTCCTTCTCCGCCTCACGCAGGATCGCCTCGTAGTCGACGCCGGCGAAGACCACGCTGCCGGTGGCGATGTGGGGCTCGTACTCCTCGCGCTCCTCGATGGTGACGTTGTGGCGGGCCAGGTCATCCTCGTTCTGGAAGCGCTGTACGCGTTGAGCCGCCAGGTCGCCATAGGGCATGGGATGGCGGACCACCGCCACCCGCTTGCCTGCCTGGCGGAGCAGGTTCACCACTGCCCGGCTCGTCTGGCTCTTGCCGGCGCCGGTGCGGGAAGCGCAGACCGCCACCACCGGCTTCGAGGACTCGAGCATTGTCTGGGCGGCGCCCAGCATGACGAACTCTGCGCCCGCGGCGTTCACCCTGGCAGCCAGCCCCATGACGTAATCATAGGACACGTCGGAGTACGCCATGACGCACCGGTCGATGCCGAGCTCAGCGATCAACTGCTCGAGCTGCTCCTCGGGCCGAACCGGGATCCCTTCCGGGTAGAGCTCGCCTGCCAGCTCGGCGGGGTATGTCCTCTCCTCGATGCCCGGGATCTGTTGTGCCGTGAAGGCCACCACCTCGGTGTCCCGATCGTTCCGATAGACCACGTTGAAGTTATGGAAGTCGCGCCCAGCGGCTCCCAGGATAAGAGTCCGTTTCCGGCCCATGTCGTTAACCCTCGTCTGTGTCTCGACCCCCTCAATAACCCTCGCCAGCCTACGGCCCCGACGACCGTGTGACAAGCGGGGTCTGCCCGTCCCGCAGGCGGGGAAAATCCCGACTAGCCGGAGGGGGACCAGGTATCCCATTTTCCGTTCCTCACGCGTGCGCGTGGAAATGTGTTGCGATGAGGCAAGTGCGATGATGAGATACCTGGCCCCCTCCGGTTTCGCCGAGCTGCGGGCGCGGGCCCGCTCCGTCGGGCCTTTGCCCGTGGCTCTGGTCGGCGCGGACAGCGGCTCCGGGCTACGGGCCCTTGGCGCGGCAGCAACGGAAGGCATTGCCGTGCCTGTGCTGGTAGGCGACGAGCGGGCCGCAGGGGCCATGATCATCCGTGAGGGCATCAGGGGGCTGGAGGCTGCCCGTTTCGTACCGGCTGTGGGTCCGGAGTCTGCCGCGTCGGTGGCGGTCGAGCTGGCGCGGAGCGGCGAGGTGGCGGTCCTCATGAAGGGCTCGCTGCGGACGGACCAGCTCATGCGAGCAGCGCTTGACCGGGACCGGGGTCTCCGCGCCGGTCGCCTCCTGTCCGACGTGCTGCTGTACCAGGACACCGTGTCCGGCCAGTCCCGGCTCGTGGCCGTCACCGATGGCGGGATCAATCCGGTGCCTGATACCGAGGCCCTGAAGCGGATCGTGGAGAACGCCGTGGAAGTGCTGCGGGTTCTCGGCTTCGAGCGGCCGCGGGTGGCTCTGCTCAGCGCAACGGAGGTGGTGAGCGAGGCTGTCCAATCGACTGTCATGTCGCGCGAGGTGGCGGAATGGGCCGCCGGCAATGTGGACGGCGCCGACGTGGCGGGTCCGCTGGCCCTGGACAACGCGCTGTTGTGTTCCGCGGCCGAGGCCAAGGGCATTGGAGGTCCGGTGGCTGGCCGTGCCGACGTGCTGGTGACGCCGACGATCGAGGCTGGTAATATCCTGGGCAAGGCTGCCAAGTACCTGGGCGGTTCCATCACGGCCCATGTGGTAGTGGGTGCCCGGCTGCCGATCCTGATCCCCAGCCGGGTCGAGAGCGCCGATGACAAGCTCCACTCGATAGCCCTCGGTGTGCTGGTCGGTTCGAACGACGGGTTGCGCTGAGCGCGGGAAGCAGCGTGCTCGGTTTCCATATAGATGAGAGGTCATGATGCTCGAGTATCAGGTGTTGGCGATAAATCCCGGCTCCACATCAACTAAATTCGCGCTCTACCAGGGGGACCGACCGGTACTGGAGGAGACTGTCGAGCACAGCGACGAGGAGCTGGGGAGCTACCGGGAGCGCCCGATCCTGGACCAGCTCGACTTCCGGCTCGACGGGATCCTGGCTGCCCTGGGCTGCCAGGATGCCGACCCCAGGTCCTTCAGCGCCACGGTCGGCCGTGGCGGGCTCCTCCGGCCGCTACAGAGCGGGACGTACGCAGTAACGGACGCCATGCTGTCCGAGCTGCGGGTGGCCCGGCGGGGTGAGCATGCATCGAACCTGGGCGCGTTCCTGGCCCGACGCATGGCGGAGCCGGCGGGCTGCCCGGCGTTCATCGTGGACCCGGTGAGCGTTGATGAATGGGACGACGTGGCCAGGTTCTCCGGCCTGGAGGGTCTCGACCGGGAGTGCCTGTCGCACGCGTTGAACACGAAGGCTGTGGCCAAGCGATATGCGGCGGAGGTGGGTCGGTCCTACACCTCGTTGCGGCTCGTCGTGGTGCACATGGGCAGCGGGATCAGCGTATCGGCGCACCGTGACGGGCGGATGGTGGACGGGACGAACGCCCGGGACGAGGGTCCGTTCTCGGCGGAGCGCGCGGGCGCGCTACCCACTGTGCGGCTGGTGGAGCGGGTACTGACGGAAGGGCTCTCGTTCCGCGAGGCGGAGTCAATGCTCTTCCGCGAGGGCGGGATTTATTCTTACCTGGGGACCCGGGACCTCCGGGAGGTTGAGCGACGGATCGACGCGGGTGACGGCCGGGCCCGGGCGGTGTTGGAAGCGATGCTCTACCAGATCCGCAAGGAGGCCGGGGCCATGGCTGCCGTCCTGAACGGCCGGGCGGACGCCATCCTCCTGACGGGCGGCATGGCCCGGAGCGAGCGGGTCACCGATACCCTGGGCAACTGCCTGGACTGGATCGCGCCGGTGGGAGTGTACCCCGGCGAAGACGAGCTGCGTGCCCTGGCCGAGGGCACACTCCGGGTGCTGCGCGGCTCGGAGCCGGCGCGTGACTACGAAGAGGACGGGGCTCTGACGGTCTCGGGCGCTCCCGGTCACGGCGCCGGTCAGTTCGACTGCCTGACGATCTGACCGCATACCGCCGGACGACGATCGTCTGACCCGGCCGCGGCCCGGGCACGCCCCGGGCCGCGGCCATTATCCGTCAGTGCTCCTCGTGCATGAGGTCCGAGAGCGTGATCTCGCGGTATCCCTCGAGGCGCTGCATCAGGGGCGCCAGCACATCGTCGTGCGACTCGCGGTACACGATGTCGTCCTTGGTGGTGGTCATGCGCAGGAGCGGGCGGACCACGGGTGCTTCCGCCTCTTCCTCGGCGGCCTGTTGGCGCTCACCCCGCCGGGGCAGGCGGCCGGTCACTCCCCGGATCGCGCTCCTGGCCGCATCGGCTGCGGCCTCACGGGCGGCGGTACCCGCCTCGGCGCGGATGCGGTCGCCCATGGACTCGGGCTCCCACGCCAGCAGCTCAGCCCTGTCGAGGGTCGCGCCCTGGGGCACCAGCGCCACAGTGGTCACGCTCTTGACGGTGGTACCATCCAGCTCCTCCACGGCTTCCGCCAGCTGGGCCAGGCCCGCGGCGATTCTCGGGTCCCACATCGCGAGAGCCACGGCGCCCGATTCGGCGGACTCGGCCATCTCGTAGCCCAGGGCCCGCAGCGACTCGTCGTCGGCCATGGTCGTGGCCCAGTCCTGGTACATGGCGTCGGCGGACGGCAGCTCCGGGCTCTGCCAGAGCTCGACCAGGAATACGAGCGTCCCTTCCTCGGCTTCGTCCACGCCCTCGGGCGCGGCGCTGCCTTCGAGCTCTGCCATGATGAAGTGTTGGGCGGCGGTCCCGGCGGCGCCGAACCGCTGGGTCCGACCGGTCTGCTCGGAGGTGAGGCGGAAGTCCAGTGTGGCCTGGGCTTCGTCCATGGCCTGGCGCAGCTCTTCCAGTGCCGCCTCCTGCTCGGCCCTGGCCTCGGCCGCCGCCTCCCGCCCGCCCTCCTGGGCCTCGGCCAGCAGGGCGGTCATCTCGCGCGCCGCCTCCGTCGCTTCGTCGAAGGTTATCGTGACGTACGTACCCTCCTCATGATCGACGGAGATGAAGCGACGGTTCTCGGCGTCCATGATCAGCGTGCTGTGGCCGTCCTCCTGGATCATGGTCCGCCCCTGCAGGTGCAGCGTCTGCTTGCTGGAACGCGCGTCCAGTCCTCCGGGCATGGCGCGTAGCATAACACCCAGGGTGCCCGGTACCTCCAGGCGAGTGGTCTCCGTCCAGCCGAGGGTCCGCGTCTGCGCCTGGGTAGAAGCGGGCGCCAGCAGGAATATGGCGCCGCCCAGGACTGCGGCGCCGGCGAGGAAACCGCGGGATGTGGAACGCATGAGTGCCTCCGGTCGTCCGGGAATCGAGTGGCAGGTCGACGTGACGCGACGGCGCGCCCGAGCCATGGCAACGTATCCGGCTGACTACCTGGGGGTCAAGGAGATTCGGCCGATCTGGAGCGCCCGGCTGAGCCGGTGCCGGTGGTGCCTCGGCGCCGCGTCAGGAGCTGAACGTGGGCCTTTCCACGGCCCACTCGGAGCCCGAGGCGAAGGCCGCCTCGTTGGCCTCGACCGTCCTGGGCGGGACCGACTCCCTCACGGCCTGGCGCCAGTGCTCCCCATCGATCAGGAGCTGGTTGGCCAGGGCGCCCAGGAGGACGGTGCTGGACAGCTTGTCGTTGCCCAGCTCACGAGCCATCCGGAGGGCGGGACAGAGGTGGATGACCACGCCCGCGGTGTCGGCCCGGGCCTGGAGGTCGTCCGGATAGGCGGCGTGCTTGAGGGCCTCGATGGACGGGGCGATGCGCTGATCGTTGACCAGGGCCGCGCCGCCGGGCCTGACCAGGGCCAGGTGGCGGGCCGCTTCCAGCCGCTCGAATGCCACCAGGAAGTCGGCCTGTCCCTCCGGTATCGCCGGCGCAAGGACTTCATCCCCGTAGCGTACGGTGGTGACCACTGTGCCGCCGCGCTGGCTCATCCCGTGGACCTCCGATGTTACCACCTCGTGGCCGGCCAGTGCCGCGGCCCTGGCCAGGATCCGGGTCGCCAGCACCGAACCCTGACCGCCGACGCCCGCCAGGACTACATTAATGACTGGTCTGATGGCTGATTCTTCCGGGACGACGTCGGCCCTCTCGGCAGCGCCATTGGTGAGGTCCTGGCTCATTGTTGCGCAGCCGCCTTCCTGTTGAGGTACTGGGCAGCCAGCTCCGCCGCCCGCCGTCCGGTGCCCACGGCCTGGGTCACGGTGCCGTGACCGAAGGCGGCGTCTCCGCAGGCGAAGACGCCCGGGCAGGACGTGGCGCCGGCGAAGTTCACGTCCACGCGGCCGTTGATCGAGACGTCCGAGCCTTCCAGGAACCCCAGGTCGGCGTCCTCGCCGATGGCCAGGATCACCGTGTTGAACGACTCGCTCTCTTCGCTGCCCGGTACGGCCACGGGCCTCCGTCGGCCTGACTCGTCCGGCTCGCCCTGGGCCATGGCGATGCACTCCAGCTCCTTCAGCGACCCGTCGGCGGTCAGCGCCCGCACCGGGTTCCGCTGGAAGCTGAACTCCACGCCTTCCAGCCGGGCCTCCTCGACCTCGTCGGGGATGGCCGGCATCTCGGCCTCGGTCCGGCGATAGATGACCTTGACCGTGCTGCCCAGCCGACGCGCGGCCCGGGCACAGTCGATGGCCGTGTTGCCGCCGCCGATCACCGCCACCCGTCGCCCCACGTCCGGCTCCTCGCCGTCATTGAACCGGCGGAGGAAGTCCAGCCCGTGGAGCACTGACGCTGGCGCGCTCTCGGACCCCGGCAGGCTCATACCCCTGGACGCGTGGTAGCCTACCGCCAGCATGACGGCGTCGTGGGCCTCCTGTAGCTCCTGGATCGCCATGTCCCGACCGATGCTCATGCCGGTCCGGAACTCGACGCCGATTGCGCGCCAGCGGTCCAGCTCTCCGTCAAGGACCTCACGGGGCAGGCGGAACGGTGGGATCCCCGTACGCAGCATGCCGCCCGGCGCGGGGCCCGACTCGTAGACCGTGACTTGCCACCCCTGCCGGCGCAGGTACCAGGCTGCGGTCAGGCCGCCGGGTCCCGAACCCACGATGCCCACGGAGCCAGGCCGTTCCTCCGCTGGCGCCAGTGCGGCGAGGTCCAGGTTGGCCAGTCCCCAGTCACCGACGTAGCGCTCCACCGAGCGGACGGAGATGCGGTCGGCCCGACCCGGGAACCGATCGATGAGCTTCGGGTGCCTGGCAGCGTAGGTCTCTGCCTGTGGGAACCCCAGGGCGTTCACGTCCTGGTCGCAGGGGTGGGGACAGACACGGCTGGCGATCCCTGGCATGGGGTTCGCCCGCATGAGCACCTCGAAGGCCTCCGCCATCCTGCCCTGGTCCACCAGCTCGAGGACCAGCGGTATGTCGATACCGGCGTTGCAGTTCCCACACACCTGCTGGCAATGCGTGCAGCCGTTGCAGAGCAGCTCGTTCACCTGGAGCCGGCCGCCGGACTCCTCGATGGCAGGACAGCCGAGGCGGGTGCACGCGAAGCAGTCGGTGCACCTGTCCGCGTCCAGCACCACCGGCTCGCCGAACGTGATCCGCTCCTTCAGCACGCAAGGCTTCTCGGCGATCAGCACCGTGGGCTGGCCGGAGCGGGTGGCGTCGTCCAGCGTGCGCCACGCGTCCAGCAGGTCGTACGGGTCCAGTGACCGCACGTCCTCGACGCCCAGGGCGCGGGCGACCGCGCCGATATCGATCCGCGGCGCCGCGTCAGCGTCGAGGCGGGTCCCGGTCCCCGGGTGCGCCTGGTGACCGGTCATGGCCGTGGTCCGGTTGTCCAGGACCACCACCGTCCCGGCGCCGCGGTTGTAGACCACGTCCATGAGCCCCGTCACCCCGGAATGGTAGAACGTGGAGTCCCCGATCACGGACACCAGCCTACGCCGCTGCTCCTCGGGCAGCACCTTCTCCATGCCATGGGCCATGCCGATGGACGCGCCCATGTTCATGCACGTGTCCATGGAATCTAGGGGCGGCAGGGCACCCAGCGTATAGCAGCCGATGTCACCGTTGACGATGGCGTCCATGCGGGCCAGTCCGTGGAACGCGCCCCGATGGCCGCAGCCGGGACAGAGCGCCGGCGGCCTGATCGGGAGCGGCGCCACCGCGGCGGGTACCGGTCTGGCGGGCGCGGCCCTGGCCTCCGGATCCGATCCCGTCGCGGTCTCCCCGGGTGGATCTGGCTGGACAGCGCCGCGCAGCGCGCCCACCGACAGCTCCCCGTAGCGCGGCCAGGTGCGATCTGCCACGTGGATGCCCATGGCCCGGACCTGCTCCTCGAGAACCGGCTCCAGCTCCTCGACCACGTAGATCCGCCGGGATTCGTACGTCTCGGCGAACGAGCGGAGCGTCGAAGTTGGCAGCGGGTAGGTCATCCCCAGCTTCAGGATCGGTGCGCCGGGGAAGGCTTCCCGGACGTAGAGCGTGGGGACACCCGCGGTGATGAAGGCGACGTCGCCCGAATCGCCCGGTCCCGGCTCCAGCACCTCGGCCCACGCCTCAGCCTCCGTCGCGAGCCGCGGGATTCGCTCCTCCTCGATGCGGCGATGCAGCTCCCGGCCGTGGGCCGGCAGCACCACGTTCTTGGTGCGTGCCTTCCGGTAGGGTCTGAGCGCCACGTCCGAGCGAGGCCCCACCTGGACGCGGGCCGTCCCGTGGGAGAGCCGGGTGGTCGAGCGCAGTAGGACAGGAGTATCGAAAGCCTCTGACAGAGTGAAGGCCGCCGCCGCGTACTGCCGCGCTTCCGCCGGGGAGGAGGGCTCCAGGAGGGGGATCCGGGCGTGGCGGGCGAACAGTCGGTTGTCCTGCTCGTTCTGCGACGAATGCATGCCCGGGTCGTCAGCGCTGACCACGACCAGCCCGCCGTTGACACCCATGTACGCCACGGAGAACAGCGGGTCCGCCGCCACGTTGATGCCCACATGCTTCATGGTGGCTATGGCTCTAGCGCCGGCCAGCGATGCCCCGACCGCCACCTCCAGTGCCACCTTCTCGTTGGGCGACCACTCGCAGTCCACCCCGGGCAGCCGCCCCAGCGCCTCGAGGATCTCGGTGCTCGGCGTGCCCGGATATCCCGCGCCCACGCGCACTCCCGCTTCCCAGGCTCCGCGCGCGAGTGCGTCGTTGCCGGAAAGCAGCTCTGACGAGCCAGCCGCCACGCCGTCTTCCCGCTCCATCGCCTGCGCAGGGGCGGTGGACTCGCCCTCGCCCTTCATACCCGCCAGAACATGCTCCATGCTGGACCGTCTCCGATCGGTAGGAGGCGGAACTTCGCCGCCAACCCGAAGCTACTGCCCCGCTGCCACCGCTCAATCGGGAAACACCCCAGAAATTCGGACTTCTGCATCGGGAAAACCCCCCGCGCCAACGTAGGGAGACGGTCAACTTGCCGGCCTGTTCGCAGCGCGTTGCCCAGTCCCGACAGCAGCCGCGCGCGGGAAAGATGGGGAAGCGTTCCCGAGACGCGTGCGGCGGAGGATGACGGTCGCGAGGGGACACTTCAGGGCCCGTGAAATTTGCCGCTAGGGCCGCCTCGCCTCTTCAGGGGTCCGCAGAGGGTCACGCTCGTCAGGAGGACGTTGATAGTCCTGCTCCGGCCTACGAGCTTCCGGGTCCGTCGCCCCGGGGCGCTCCACGTACGGGTCTGGACCATATGGGCCGGCCACCCCCGGCTGCTCAGCCGCTGGCTGGACCTCGTATCCTGGTGCTCCAGGCGCAAGAAGGAGCCAGGCTCCCACAGCTATCAGGATCACCAGCAGAGCGACGGCGATCCAGACCCAGGTGTTCCGGCGAGGCTCCCGCTCCATCTCGATATCAGGCATTCCAGTTACCTCCTTTCTGCGGATAGTTTGGCAAGCATCAGGCCGAGTCCAGGGTCCTGATTGGACAGGGCGGCGGGGCTGCTGGCGGTCCCGCCGCAGAGCGCTGGGGGGCGCCCACACATCGAAAAGGCTGTGTTAGCGGGAGTTGTTGGTCGCGGGACGGGATGGTGGGTCGGAGTACCCGAAAGGC